>JANXTV010000050.1 GCA_025352185.1 Oligoflexia bacterium | reverse complement strand
CTGCGAGGACCTGAAAGACCGTACTCTTTAATCGGCTCGGACCGATCCAATACCGGAACTGGGTGCCGGACATCGTAAGGATATATTCCGCTCCCGACTTATTTTTCCATTTCGAAGTCACGACTTCCGTACGTCCCGAGGCATTCTGGGAACTCACTCGTAAATCCAGTAAAGTACTTTCCCGAAGTTCGGACTCCCAGGTCGCGGGCCATCCGCGAATTTGCTCGCGGTCCGTTCCCGTGAGCTCACGAGCTCCCTTCCAAATTTCCAGCGCGACTTCTTTCGCTTCGACCGACACATCCCAAACGAACGAGGGTGAGGAAACGCAGTAGGGACAGTGCACGCGGGATTTAAATCCTTTCGAAGGGGCACCCCAAACGACTTCGGGGAGTTCGGTCGTTCCACCGCAGGTCGAGTGATAATACGCTTTTATCGGCCAGGGATCCCCTGCCGACGCCTTCAGGATCGTCCCGCGCGTTCGATTCGCGCTGAGTTTTGAGCGATAGTCTTCCTTCATCGATCCGTCGTAGACCTGATCTTTAATCGTTGAATCGAGGTCATAGTGACTTCCGCCGCGCTTCGTACCCATCAGCTTAATTTGGTAATAGGCGTAAGTCCGAGCCGCGATTACCTGGGCGTCGATCGCTTCACGGCTCCAGGCGGCCGAAAATTCGGCATTCACGAGCCCGTCGAGGTAACTCTCAATATCCACGTGATTTACGGCTTCGCATTTCCAGCCCTTACGAGTGGCGATCGGGTGGACGAGTACTTTTTCCCGGTAGGGCTTTCCCCGGACCGAAACGAATCCCGACGGACTTTCGAGCGATAGCGGAGCAGAGAAATAGATCTTCCGGAGCGGATATTTCCCGACTCCAACCTGGGACGCTTCGACGACGCCACCGTTAGGACAATTCAGCTTCCACTCGCTCACTCGGTCCACGCGAGCCGCGATTTCACGTGCGGGCGCGCTTCGCAGGGCCGAAGATTGGGCGAGCTTAAAATCGTGAACGTCGAGAGAGCGAAGGCGGAGATCGAATCCACGAACGCGAAATGCCTGATCAGACTCGAGGATTCGAACCCGTACCTTCGGCGCGGCCGAGGCTCCCGCACTCGAGAATGCGACGAGAAAAAACAGAATCCTAAAATGAGTTCTTCTAAATTTGCGCGAAGGTCGGCCTACCACCCTTTAAGTCTAGCGGAACGGCGCACGCACACACCCGGAGAATTTTTGACACCGGCAAAAAGCTCGCATCGCCTTACGAAAGGAAAATCGCTACTCTGGGAAAGTCATTTAGGGGAAACATCATGAAGTCTTCAAAGAGTTTTACGCGTGAATTTAAAATCGAACTGTTTAAAGCCATTAAGTTATCGGTCTTTCTCACCGCGCTGGTTTTCGGTTTCCTCCTCTTCCAAAACCAGACCACTTCCCGCGAGGAAATCGCGGAAATGAAGGCCGGGCGTACTCCGGAGCCGAACCGCATGCCCGCGTCGGAGCCGGCCACCGCCACGCCGAAAAACCGAAAGTAATAATCTAAATTCGCGCACACCCGTAGCGCTCGGAAACGGCACGCGCCGCGCTCGTCCACCAAAGGACCCGTACGACGACGGCGCGGTCTTTTTCATTCCATTCGACGCTCGAAGGGGGATAAAGGACCTCGTGATTTTCGAGGCATCGTTCGGGCGAATACCCCCCGACGAAATGGCACGTACAGAACTCTTTCGCGTAGAGATTAGCGAGTACCTCGGGCACGTCCGTCACCGAACTCGGCCAGATCCACCGCGTGACGAGCCAAGCGTTTCCGACGATCAAAAAAATCACGATGAAACCTGTTTTAAGTCGCGAACGCCGACGATTCATTTTCATTTTTTCGGCTCCACCGCACCCGGGGATTTTTTAGGCGCCATCCCCACGCGAGCCGCGGAGAGGAGCGTTCCGAGCTTCGCGAAATCGAACTTTTTATCACCCGGATCACTTCCGAGGCGAACGACGACCGTATCCCACGCCGGTATGACAAAAACGATTTGACCGTAATGTCCCTGGGCCATGTAGGAATCTTCCGGTACCGCCGGGGCTGCGCTCGGAATCCCCGCTTCCGGAATCGACCGATTCAGCCACCATCCGTGCCCATAAACGTCCTGGGTCGTGTGGTACTCGCCTTTTTTTGGATGGGCGGGGGAAATTTCGTTCGCCAGCCGAGCAAACTCGGAGGGAATCACCTCGGCGCCGTTCCACATTCCGTGATTTAGGAACAGGTGGCCGAGTCGCGCAAAGTCCCGAGCGGTCGCATGAAAGTAGGAAGATCCGATAAACGTTCCCGCGAGGTCTCGTTCGAGTACGGCGGAGGTCATCCCGACCGGATAAAAAAACTTATCCCAAGGGTACGTCTCGTACTTCGAACCGAGCGCACGTTTTAAGCAAAGCATGAGGATATTCGTATCGGCACTGGCGTAGTTCAAGCGAGCACCCGGTTCGGCGAGTTTCCGCCCAACCGTGAGCGCGTACTTCGCGTAGTCCGCACTCGGTGAGTCGCGGTATAGAGCCGCGACGACATTCGAGGTGAAGGGCGAACCCTCGTACCCCTCGTTCCACTTTCGACCGGAGGACATGGAGAGAAGGTGGACGAGTTTTACGGAGTCCCAGTCGGTCCCTTTTAATTCTGGAATCCACTTCGAAACCGAGTCTTCGAGCGAAACGATTTTTTCCTTTACCGCCGTACCGAGAATTCCCATCGTCACGCTCTTCGCGACCGACCATCCGAAATGCCGAGTCACCGCCGTCGTATCGCGGGCGTAGCGTTCGAAGACGATTCGCCCCCCCGTTACGATGAGGAGGGCATCCGTCCGGTACGGGAACTCGGACGAGGGCTTCGCGGCACCCGTTTCGCTTTCGCCGAACGTGAATCGTTCGACCGTCCGGAGCGCGGAATGATCCCACCCGGCCGTCGAGGCGTCGATCGTTTCCCAATTTACCCCGGGGAACGTGACCGCCACCGCGAGCCAAGCCGCGCGGGCGTCACGCTTCGAAAAAAATCCGGAAAACACGTTACTTCCGGGTGAGGTTAAAGAGTCCGCCGAGCAAATCCATCGGGAGGGGGACAATCGTATGGGTCGTTTTTTCAGAGGACATTTCTCGGATCGTCTGAAGATAGCGGAGTTGCATCGTCACCGGGCTTTTTTCCATCACGATCGCCGCTTCCGCTAGCTTTTGGGAAGCCTGAAGCTCCCCTTCGGCCGCGATAATTTTTGCGCGACGTTCCCGCTCGGCTTCCGCCTGACGGGCCATTGCCCGTTGCATTTCGACCGGAAGATCGATCTGCTTCACTTCGACGTTAATCACGTTCACTCCCCACGCTTCGGTTTGCGCGGCGAGGATGTTTTGGAGCTTATGATTAATGGTATCCCGAGACGAAAGGAGTTCGTCGAGTTCGACCTGTCCGAGGACGGACCGGAGGGTCGTCTGGGCGAGCTTCGAGGTCGCGAGTAGGTAATTTTCGACTTCAATCACCGATCGATTCGGATCCACGACGCGGAAATAAACCACCGCGTTTACCTTGATCGTAACGTTATCCTTACAGATGACGTCCTGCGGAGGCACGTCGAGGGTGACGGTCCGTAAATCAACCCGTTCCATTTTATCGATGATGG
Organism: Oligoflexia bacterium; assembly: GCA_025352185.1. Lineage (GTDB taxonomy): Bacteria > Bdellovibrionota > UBA1018 > UBA1018 > UBA1018 > JACMQW01. The sequence goes on along the minus strand of JANXTV010000050.1, from coordinate 3,298 downwards.
GGATGAGGATAATGAGCCCGGGTCCCTTCGCACCAATCACGCGTCCGAGGCGGAAAACAACGCCCCGCTCATATTCGTTCAGAACTTTCAGGCTCATGAATAGAAACATCCCGACGATGAACGCTAAGAAGATAAAACCACCGGAGAAAATTTCGAACATAAACGGACTCGCTTTCGGTTAACTAAAATTAAAAGGCTAAATTATTTTTTCAGGGCCGACTTCAGGTGCTCCCAGACCGCTTTCTTGAGTCCAGGATTTCGCAGCATTGCCGCGAGAGAATAAGTCGTAACGGCGTGGGCGTCGCGGGATCCCACGTTCTCCCCGTCGGAGGCGATAAAGCGAATGAGCGTATCCCCCGCGGCGGTCGCCGACGCCGAATCCGTCACCACTCGGTAATCAACGGCGGAAAGATTTAGAGCGCCCAGAATTTTTTCGAAGAGTTCGCGTTCGACAGGGTTTTCCAGTCCCGGAACTTCGAAGAGAAAACGAACGAACGAGGCGACGGAATTCGGGGAAGTCGCCCGCGACGCTTCCGGTGGGGCGTCTAGATCGGGATTGGATGTGGGATCTTCCCGCCTCGCCATCAGGACCGCGTTCGGTGGGAGAAACGGTTCCCAGCCAGAAATAGAAAAAGGGCCATCATTCATGATGACCCTTTTCTAATCTAGAACCTGGATACAGAGAATATTTTACTGGAGCCGGTGCATCGCGCTACGAACGCGAATTCCGCATTCGGGACATTTTGCCGTCTCCTGCGTGAGATTTCGGCTGAAATCGGTCTGGTGAGAGAAATGGAGGTTGGCTCCGCAAAGAACGCAGTGCGTATAGTGATCGACGGCCTCCTTCGCCGTTCCGAAGAATGCCGAAATTCCGGCATCCGTTTCAGTTTCGGCGGGCGATTCGTTTCGATCATCAGTGCGGTCGTCCAGGGGGTTACTCATAGTTGCGGAGCCTCTCCGTTTTCGTTTGCTCTCGTGGGCCTATCGAAGTCGCTCGGTGGTGCATTTGTGGTTGCGGAACCGAGTGAAGCTTCGTGCCTTCAAGAAATAGATCGGTGAGAGGATACGTTCCCTAAACGGAATTGTTTTACCTACCGGGAGGGGCACGCGGATCGGCAATTTCTGCCGCCTGTTCGAGTAACCGGTGATGCTCGTCCCGGAACTCTAAGCTGCCTTCTGTTTTGCGGCCGCTTCGAACGCTTCCGCAATGATCGCTTTATCTTCGACTCCGTGGGACGTCTTCAGGAACTGAATCACGTCCCGGATCATGAAGCCGTTTCCGCACATGTAGAAATCCGTTTCCTTCCACGGAAAGTCGGACTTCAGGCGCTTTAATACGTCGGTCACGCGGCCATTATAGAAAGGGAAATCGAGTTTTTCTTTCGTATCCGAAATCGCGTAGGTCGTCGCGACGCCGACGCGTTCGAAGTCGCCCGCGTACGGGACTTCTTCGTAGGTACGGAAACCGAGGATCGCGATCCCAAAGAGGAGGTCGTTATTCGCAAATTCTTTCGAGAGCGCGATCGAACGCAGCGGCGCGATCCCCGTACCGGTACCGATAAAGCAGACTCCGCGGCCCGGTTCCGTTCGCAGGGTGAATTCACCGTAGGAGGCGCGGACCGTGATCCAGTCGCCGGGCTTCAAAGTTTCCAGATAGGTTCCGGCATGTCCGCCATCCATTTTCCGGATGCAGAGTTCGTAACCGTGCTTCTTCGCCATTTCGACGGGCAACGATAACGAGTACGCACGCCAGAGGAGATCCTTCGGATTTTCCTTATGCGGCACCTGGAGGCTCAGAAACTGCCCCGGTTCGTAATCGAATTGAGCCTGCGGAACGAAACTCAGGATCGCCGTCGTACCGGCCACCCAACGTACGTCCCTCACCTGACAGCGATAAATCCGATGTGCCATTACTTAACCCCGTAAGCAGGCCCCACCGATTCGCCGTTATTTCTTCGGCGCTTCCTCTGGTTTAATCCGGGGGCGTTGCCGCCGCTCGAGCTGTAGGTACAGCGCGAGGTTTACGTCGATCTGATCCGCGCTCATATCGAGCAACGTTCTCCGATCAACCCCGTAACAGAGTTCAAGGGTCTGCAGAAACTCTTCGGGGAGTATCTGGAACGTCTTGAAAGCCTTAACAGTATCCACGTTTGCCCGAACCCACGCTTCGCCCGAACCCTTCTCTAGATTCAATACACCGAGGTTCAGGCGCTTCCGCGTCCGAAACCAGTGAAACTCGCTTTTATAGCCAAGGGGTAAAACTCCCTCCCGGATGATCACATCGATCGGGAGTAGGTCATGCGTGACCTGGGGAAAAAAGGCCGGGGTCAGGTGGAACAGGATCTGGTTCTTAAACGGCTGGACGAGGACCTGGCGAAGCTGCTTCTCCGTAACGTACCCGAGGGCCACCGCCGCTTCACCGAATCGAACCTCGGTCTTTTTCGCGTGCTCTAAAATGGTAGGAATCCAGTCCCCATGAATGAGGCCTTTCTCCTGCATGAACTCGCCGATGCGTTTTCGTTGTGTGCCGCCAGACATTTGTCACCTTCCCTAGTTGGTTCTTTCCCTTATAATGGTGTCAGACTCCTTAATTCCAAAATGAAAAGATTCTCCACCGTGAATGAACGTCGCAACGAAGTGAAGTTCCCCCGCACCTCACTCTCCCCTCGGGATTCTCTAACCGTGGGCGCGGCGTGCATTTTCGCACTCACACTCGCCGTCGAATTTCCGTCTTTCGTGGCCGCCGACGATTTAGTTTCACTCGACGATCCCGCGCCCGTCGCTACTGGCGTCGCGGCACCGGCCGGGGCACCCGCCGTCGGTGCGCCCGCAGCCGACTCGCTCGATTCACTCGATGGAACTTCCGCGGCGCCCGCTCCCGCAGCCGGCGCACCTGCCGCCGACCAAGCGGTGGATCTCGGCGGCGACGCGAAATCGGAAGCCGATTTCTTTAATCCCTATACGTTCTCGCGAAATCCGACGTGGGTGGTGCTACCGCTTTTCGCGCTCATTCTACTCGGACTCCATTTAATGCCGGTGCCGAAACGAAAGCCGAAAAATAAAATTGATCAAGCGAAGCGCTTCTTTCGCGGTATTTCGGGCGACGGTACGGCGACGGGAATGATTAAGGCGCCACCTAAAGCCCACGTCGTCGACCGGGCTCCGATCCCCGACGATACGACACCCAATCCGACCCAACTCATGATTAAGCCGGCCTCCGGCGAGGATAAATAGATGGCGATCTTCGGCGTACCCACTCGACGCGTTCGAATCGTCGGGGATCGGAGCCCGGTCGACG
>JANXTV010000031.1 GCA_025352185.1 Oligoflexia bacterium | reverse complement strand
TGGGGGTTTATGAGAATTATCTATAAACTCCCATAACTTCAGGTTGAAAAACCAAAAGGCGCATCGACGCTTGTTCGCTGGCGAATCTTTCCAGTGGATTTGAGTTTTTGATTCGTCTTAGCGAGGCGGGAAATAATCCGTTACGATAGGCTACGGCTACCAATTGCTGTGAAATATGTTCCCACTCCGCCTCTGTTGGATCTTCCGTAGTGAGAATAAATAGACTTTCCGGGAGTTTATTTATACTGGCGCCGTCGGGAATAGCGAAGGTTATACCAAGTGCATCTATTTTCCCAATTTGAGTGAAAAAGGCCCTTACCGGGTAAGACGTGGGTCCTGTGCCCGGATGCGCGAGAAAATGATCGATTAGATCGCGAGTGTGTTTTTGATATTTTCGAGATATTTTAGAAAAATCTTTGGGACTAATTTCTGATGTAGCGCCAGACAGTTCGCCTACTGCGAGAAAATTTCGTTCACCAGTGATTCTTGTATAGGCGAGAAATAGATTTACTGAAACGCGATCAATATTTTTTGAAAGGGACTCCTCTAATAGTGTCCAAAAAGGATGGCCGGCCGTCCATAGCATCACGATATTTGCGGTTGGAGTAGTCAGTGAAAGATATTTGGAAAAGGCATAGAGGAAAGCGGGAAAGAAGGTTTTAGAAGCCCTATTTTCAGGGTCTTGAGAAGCCACTATATCGCCGACGCACCATAGGTTCGGGTTTAATCTTAATGCGGAGGCGTATGCGACAGGGGTGCTTTGGTTCACTTCGATCCATCGATGGATATTCACGCTATTCTCGCCGGTCTCTAACTGGAGGCGCGTCTGTTCGACTTCCTTTTGCGATCCTTTAATAAAATTTGTGGAGAATGCTCCCGCCTCACAAAAGAGGCGGAGTATCTCTTCTCCCGAAAAATTCTGGAAGGTAATAGAAGGATGAATTATCTTCGAATACTTTTTGAACCACCAGTTGTATGATTTTTCGTCGCCCGAAATAACCTCAAAAACATATTCGTTATAGCGTCGGGAAATAATGTGAAACGAAATATTTTGATCTTCGAGTCGGTACTCGAGTCCGAATACAAAAAACGAAATATTTTCATTCTCCGCAGGTTCCGCACGAAATGAACTCGAGTTTAAATCTTTTATTACAATGTTTGCAGACTTGTTTAGAACGGGACTAACGATGGTGGTCGGTAGCATCGTTTGAAAGCGTCTATCTGAACGCCTCTCAGAGTCACTCCCGCCCCGCGATTCGCTATTCTCTCTTTTTTTTCGTTCTATTACGATTCGATAAACTTGGTCCTCTCCGCTTACGATTTCCGAGATTCTATTTACTACGCCCGAAAAGGAGATATCGCCGTTTTTTGTACGCAATTTTCCTATTGCGAAAGTGTTGGTAGTTAAAGCAATTCCGGCGGAAATAGTTAGCAGGCCACCAATAGATGATTGATTAATATCTTCCGGTGCAAACTCTGCGGCAATAGTCGAGTTTTGATTTATTAGTGCGATTTTTGACCATCGACTATCGTTCCCGATTTTGAACCTTTCGAACTCTCTTTGGGTTTCCTTCGATAACTCGCCGGGGAAATCAAAAACTTTAGATGATCCGCTAGTCACTAATTTGGTGATTCCTCGATATAAGAATCGACCGAATGGTATTGCGAATTCGATTAGGCGGTCTGTGCAGGCGATCGGATTTTCGGCGAGAGTAAAGTAGCGCGAAGCCGTTCGATCTCGTATTGATTCTTCTTTTATGTCTTTTACCTTCGTCCAATACCTATGTTCGTTATCGGAGATCAAAATTTCGCGTCCCGATAAGAGCGCTTCTCGTAGGATTCCGGCGATTACCCGTACTTCGGTGATTTTTGTAATTGTCTTATATTCCAAAGCGGTCGCCTCTCGTATTGGATGCGAATTGTTCCAACCCAATTAAGACGTTCCATTTTTTGATGTGTTCTATTAATGACGGATTGCCATCCGAGTTAAGTGCTACTTGGAATTGACTTACACGCCTTCCGATTTCCTTGACTATCTCGCACTCGTTCTTGAGGCTCGGAGTTCCGCGGAACTCGACGGTCGCCATTTGAGGTTTTACGGCGATTAATGAAAGGTCATGGACCACGGTTGCTAGGTGGGCGACATCAATATCTGAAGTCGGAGCTGGAAGGGCTAGATCTTCTATTAAGGCTTGACTCCATTTTTCGAGCGTCCAATTTTCAAAATTTGGAAATCCAAGTAATTGCTTTTTTGAATAGACCCGATAGTAACGATGAAAGCGCTCTTCGAAGAGTAAGTTATTTTCCTTCTGATGGTGCCCTAGGCTGGAAAAAGCTTTGGTCAAGTTTTCTAGCTCTAGCGCGTAAAGCTGCCCCATTAGTCCTGGCCGGTTCCACCACGCGACTCCACCTATTTGGATCTGAGTTCCTGCGGTAAATGCAGGAAAATTCGCTCCACTTTCGGGAAACCCATTAGCTATTAGATTCTTCTTTCTTAGTTCGTGAAGTTTAGAACGTTTTTCATCAAGTCCTGAGATATTTTCCGAATTTAGGTCGCTGATAGGGAGTTGTGCTTCGTTTGAAACCGTGAGACCTGTAGTTTTTGCAGCTTTTCTTACTGCCTGAAATATTTCGATCACTC
>JANXTV010000533.1 GCA_025352185.1 Oligoflexia bacterium | reverse complement strand
TGCTCGATGAAATTGATAAGCTCGGCACGAGTTTCCAAGGTGATCCAGCATCCGCTTTACTTGAGGTCCTCGATCCCGAGCAAAACCGAGCGTTTATCGATCATTATCTCGACGTACCCTTCGATCTTTCGAAAGTGGTATTCATCGCCACGGCGAATACCCTCGAAACGATTCCCGGTCCGCTTCGAGACCGAATGGAGATCATCGAAATTCCGGGTTACACGCTAGAAGAGAAGCAGGAGATTGCGCTTCGCTACGTTCTCCCGCGTGCACTTGAAGAACATGGGCTACGCCCCTCGCAACTGAAAATCGAACGATCGGCGATCCGCCGAATCATGCTTGATTACGCCCGGGAACCGGGTCTCCGAATCCTGCAGCAACTTTTTTCGAGGATTGCCCGGAAGGCCGCGACGAAAATCGTCGATCACGACGAAACGAAGTCGAAAAAGAAAATTACGCCGATTTTCGTCCGGGAGGCTGATCTCTATGAGTGGCTCGGTCCGAAACGGTATTATAACGAACTGGCCGAAAGGATTACGGCGCCCGGAGTATCGGTCGGACTGGCCTGGACGGCTTCGGGCGGCGATATCCTCTTTATTGAAGCGATGGATTTACCGGGATCGGGCCAGTTGAAATTCACCGGGCAAATGGGCGAAGTGATGGCAGAGAGTGCGGCGATCGCGTGGAGTTACGCTAAAAAGAAAGCTGGCCGTGACTTAAACCTCGATCAGGAATTTTTTAAAGCGCGAGATTTCCACCTGCACATACCCGCGGGCGGAATTCCTAAGGACGGTCCGTCGGCCGGAGTTTCGATGGCGACCGCCCTCTACTCTCTGCTTTCAGGGCGCGTGCTTCGACAGAAATTCGCGATGACGGGGGAACTTTCTTTAATCGGGAAAGTCCTGCCGGTCGGAGGGATAAAAGAAAAAATCCTCGCGGCGAAACGTGCGGGAATCACGCAGGTGATTCTTCCCCGCCTGAATGAAAAGGACGTAAAAGAGCTTCCCGACTACGCCCTGAAGGGAATGGAGATTCACTACGTTTCTTCGATCGAGGAAGTGCTTTTACTCGCACTGGAGCCAACCGATTCCGTAAGCGCAATTAAGCGAAAACGGAAAGCACCGCGCGGGAAAGTGATCCGCACGCGTACGCAGAAACGAAAAGGGAGTATCGGGAGCCGAGATGTTCGCGTTTAGTTCGCGACCGGAGGCATGTCGCTGTCTAGACCAGCGGCGCCGTACTTAGCGCGAACTTTATCGGCGGCGATTTCGCGAAGTGCGGTCACGACGACTCGGTTCTTACTCTTTACGAGTGCGTTCGAGCCTTTATAGAGTTGGCGCGCCCGTTTGGTCGCGATGTGTACGAGTTCGTACATGTTATCTACGTTCTTCAGGCAGTCTTCGATCGTTACACGAGCCATACTTTTTAATCCTCTTGAGTGGTCATAACTATCGGAAATGATAGAGAGAGTCAATACGGGACGCCCGACTCCTGATAGAGTGCGTTAATTAGGTCGCGGTATTTTCGGTTTACCACGGCGCGTTTCACTTTCATGGACGGAGTTAACTCCCCGGATTCGATCGAGAAAAGACCGGGGAGAATCGCGAACTTCTTAATGGTCTCGTAGCGGGCGAGTTCAGCATTCAAGAGGCCGATGAGTCGTTCGACCTCGGTCTGAACGTTCTGGTGACGCGTTACTTCATCCAGGTTACTGAAAAGGATCCCGGCCCCTTTAGCAAACCGTTCCAGCGCCGTACGGTCGAGCGTGAGTAAAGCCGCCAGGTGCTTCTGGCGATCTCCGATCACGACGAAATCGGAGATGAGTGGAGAGAGGGTTTTCGCGAGATTTTCGATCTTCTGGGGAGCGATGTTTTTCCCGCCACTCGTAATGATCAAATCCTTTTTACGGTCGGTGATATGCAGGTATCCCTGCGGATCGATAAATCCAATATCGCCGGTTTTAAACCAACCGTCTTCGTCGAAAGTATCGTGGGTATCTCCCTCGTCTCCCCAATACCCGGAGAATATTTTATGGGAGCGTAGAAAAATTTCCCCGTCGTCCGCGATCTTTATCGTCACGTCTCGGAGGGGGCGACCGACCGTACCGAAGCGGTGGGCTTCGAGAGTATTCAGCGTGACGGGGGCACACGTCTCCGTAAGTCCGTATCCCTCGAGAATTAAGATACCGAGGATTTCAAAAGTCTCGCCCACTTCCTTCGAAAGGGGGGCGCCTCCACAAATTGCGAAACGGAGACGTCCGCCAAAGGCTTCGGTTACCCGACTTAAAACGGTATCGCGAAAGAGCGCATAGTTCGCCCGCCGGAACAGGCCCGGATTTCGTCCACGGCGGCGGCGAGAAAAAAAACTTTCTCCCGCACTCAGGGCCAGGCGATACGCCCCGCGAACGAAGAGAGAGGAATGACTGACCCTCGTTTCGACTTCGCTAAGGGCCTTCTCGAAAATCCGGGGCACCGTAAAGAGAATCGTCGGTCGCACTTCTTTTAGGTTTTCTGAAATCTTTTCCATCGAATCGGCAAACGTAAGCGTCCACCCGAAAATAAAGGGCGTCATCGATTCAATTCGCCCGATAATGTGAGAGAAGGGAAGAAAGGTGAGGAGAACTTCTTTCCCTTCACGGATATGGCTCCCAAATGCGAATGCGCAGTCGCCGAGGACGCTCATTAGGTTCCCGTGGGTCAGCATCGCGCCCTTCGGGGTGCCGGTCGTTCCCGAAGTATACGAGATCGTAAATAGGTCGGTTTCAAGGAGTGAAGCTAACGATTCCTCAAAAAAATGGGGTGACCGATGGCGTTCGATTTCCCCGTTTTTCTGCAGATCGTAGACGGAGACGACCCCGGCCGGTAGAGCGGCCCGACTATTTTCGAATAGAATGATCGCTTTTAAATCCGGGAAACGCGCGGCGTGCGGAAGGATCTTCATGAGCTGGGATTCGTCTTCCACGAATATGGCGCGCGCGCCGCAGTTTTCAATTAAGTGGAGAGTTTCGGCTTCGGTAGAAGAGGGATAGATCGGTACGGAAATGGCTCCGGCCCCGATCGTTGCGAGATCGGCGAGCGTCCACTCATAACGAGTTTTCGAAAGGATAACTACCCGATCGCCCTTAAC
>JANXTV010000196.1 GCA_025352185.1 Oligoflexia bacterium | reverse complement strand
GCGGACTTTCTCGTCTTTACCGGATTTGTATTTATTCTCGTGGCGCTCTTCCGAGAATCCGAGCAACTCTGGTTTCGGGCGAATAAACGCCAGGGGCTCTGGGTTGAACCTCGGTTCCAACTCCATTTCGGTCTACTGACCGCCTTCATTGGATTCGCCCATTTTTTCGTCATTGCGCTCTATTCTTACGTTTTCTTGAAGGTTTTTATCACGTCGACAGATTCGGTAACGACCCTCGGACCGGAACGAATCATCCGGGATTACCTGTTTGGACTCTTTTCAATTGAGAGTGCAGCAATTCTGCTCAGCTTCGCCGTCAGTATTATTATTTCGCATCGCCTCGTGGGTCCCCTCGTCGCCCTCGAACAATTTCTCGTTCGAAAAGGCACTCCGGAAGAATCACCCGGACTTCGGCTGCGCAGCGGAGATTACTTTCGGGAACGGCTCGAGTCGATCGCGGATAAATTTCGCGGGCGATAGATCATCAGGAGTGAATCTCCGTACGGGGTCGGAACCATTCCGACCGACGCGAATCCGACCTTTTCAAAGACACGGATCGCGCTAAGATTTTTCGGGTCGGGATCGGCGATCACTTCGAGCACCTCGCGACCTGACTCTAAGACTTCCCGAAGAAAAATTTTAAGCGACTCGGTTCCGATCCCTTGTCCAACCAGCGTAGGTTCACCGATCATCTGGTCGATCCCGTACGTTCCCGGCTTCGCGTCCGGCCACCATCCGGGCCCGACATTCCAAGCTTCGTAGTGCTGAATATATCCCACCCACTCGCCGTCTTTTTCGATCATATATCCGAAAATATTCTTCGCGGCTTTTCCGAGGTATTTCGCACGAACTTCGGACTCGTCCTCCGACTCGGTCCAAAACTTCTTCACGTGCGGTGACTGGAGCCAGGAAAGGATCAATTCCAGGTGTTCATTTGCGAGTGGGATGAATCGAATCAAGGGCTAACGACCGCGCTATTTAGAAAGTTAGATCCGAGGTGACCCCGGAAGTAACTACCGGCGGTCGCAACGTGCGTCGAGAGGATTACGCTAAGGGCACCCAGAAGAATGGAAAGCAGTCGTTGCGAATGGAAAAACCGTTTCATTACTCCACTCATTTTAGCCCGCCGCCCGAAAAGCTCGGAGTGAAATTAAATTCCGAGCGTCCCCGTCAATCCCGTGACGCATTCTCCCGCTTGCGACGTTTTCGGAAGTCGGGAGACACTCCCTCCATGGACCCTTTCACGGTACGATTCGCAGTCAGCGCACTTCTCTTTTACGCAGCAGGAGCACTCGGCGCCGGGTTCTCGGCGGATCCATGCTCGCTCGTCGACTCGGCAAACCCACCTTGCTTCCGAGCGAGGACCACCCCGACTCTAAAGGCGATCCTGGTCCACTACGGAGATCACGTCGGAGATTACGATTTCGCGGCGGTAAGGAAACTCTACATCGAGCGTTTTAACCGAGAGATGTCCGGAATTGTGAATCTCGAAATTATTGATACGGCGGCGTTGCCCCTAAAAAAAATTGCGCGGGATCTCGCGGCGACCGCGGCGCACGTCGGGGGAAGTGACGCGAGCCAGAAGACCGAGGCTCGTCTCGAACGCCTTTGGTATTACTACTTTTCGGACGCCGGAAAAATGATCGATGAAATTCACGAATTACTCCTCGAATCGGGTTACCGGCGTGCACTCGAAGAAGCAGATACGGTGCTCGTCATTTCGGAGCCCCAGTTTGAGGCACTCGGATTCGCGAGTGGGGCGTACGGAATGGCAACCCGGCCCTCGGCTGGTCGATGAACTACTCCACGAGACGGGACATCTCCTGGGACTGGATCACGCTTCCGCCCACTGCTTTAGCGACTCCGTACCCCAGAACGCGCGGACGGCCTGCTGTAAAAAAAGTCCGGGACGGGCGGATGTCATGAGTTATTGCCGAGACCGCGCGGCGGTAAATGATGAAAGTTATTTTGGCTTTACGAAGTGCACTCGCAAATACGTGCGAACTCACACTCGGCGGGCACTGCTAAACGGAGGGCCGCGCGAGTTTCAAGCGAGGGCGTGCGACTGACGCTGGCAGGTGGAGCTAAAACCCGGTCGAGTAACTGAAACCGACCGAATGATCCGCCGTGCGCTCGTAATCCATCGTGACGTTCGACGTCAGGTTCTTACGGACGGAATAATTCATCTGCCCTGCCGCCGCATCGTAAGTTCCACCGATGGACGCGCCTAAATCCGCGCTCACCCAACCGAGGTACTGCTTCCGTTCCGAACGAATCAGAGTCTGGGACTCGAGTGAAAGATCGGAATTCAGTGAATAGCGAAGGGTGCGTCCCGTGTACACTGCGGCCGCCACCCCGGCGAAAACCATCGTCGTATGATCAAACCGGAGTTGGTCTAGACTAAGCGCCCGGATCGTTCCCTTCTTCGCGCTCTCCTTGAGAGCGTCGGTATGGAAGGATACGAAGTCGTTCAGCGCGGATTCCGCTAAGCGGGAAAACTGCTGGTGATACATGGCTTCGGAGTTCTGATCGAGGAGGCCGTAATTCTCCTGGCGATCGTGCTCTCCCCGAAGTTGAATAAACCGGTCCATACTATTCCACTGAGTCTTTCCGCCGAAAAGTCCGGTCTGCCAGGTCGATGTCCCGCGGTACGAAGTATCGCCGAGATATATCGAGAGCGGATGATCCGGTAGGATCACCCGAGTTCCGTTCAGGAAGACCGTCGTAGCCGCCACTAGAGCGATTACGGCTAAGCTGCGGTAAAACTGCGGGCGGTGGGAAACCAGTGACATGGAAAAATTCTCCATTATTTAACTCGGTCTAAATCGTAAATCTTCGAATTGAACTAGCGGACCCTACTTCGTATCGAGAACGGGACCGCCGTCCTTACCACTATAATCCGAGGGTAAACACCACGAGACTGATTCGCTTAAAATTTATAAATAAAGTCATCTAACCCCCGAGAAAAACCCAATCCTATAACCCTGGTCTTCCTCAGTTTAAGGTTCTTGAATCATTTTAATAATGTGTCTTTTTAGACGCGGCAAAATAAAACACCCCTGCCGCTTCTAGACCGGCACGGTGGATTAGATCCCACATTTAGGCCGCTCACTCAGCTTATTTCGGCTTCGGCATATCCACTTCAACCGTTTCGTCGAGGGGGATCGAACGCCCGAGTTTCGCCTTCGTGTTCTCTTCGGAGGCCTTTTCATCAAACACAAAGGAACAAGAATCCTGTCCGATGCGGAATACTTTCCCCATCGAGCAAGACTGTTTACCGAGTCCGACGGGTTCGCACGGAGGTTCGTTCGTTAGCCGGACCCCATTAAACTTTCCGTTCCCGCAGTAACCTGCCGGTTTTCCTACCGGCTCGCAGTTCTTTAAATCATAGACTCGAAATTCACCGCAGCTTCCGCTGTACGTTTTCGTGATGAGGTATTTTTTCGCGGCCGAATAATAGAGGTCCCGCTCGAAAATTCCGTCGGGGAACTTACACGCAAGCTTCTTACCGAAGACTACTTTTAGAGGCCCTTCGAATACGTGGATTTCCCGGTCGCCGCCCAAAAGTTCGAACCGATACCCATCCACGGAAGCGGCGGCCGATTTCTTTTTAACGTTATTCGTCAGGTCGATCTTCGCGAACGTGCAATTATCGGCGCGGGCGGACATCGTACCGCCGATGCTCATGAGAGTGGCCGTAAGAAACAAAACGGATCGAATCATCACTTTACCCATCCTTACACCGCCTTCGCGAGGCGACCCCGCCGAGATAGGGCGACCCCGAGCACGTAACCCATTTGACCGAGAACAAACACCGTTACCGTCGACTGGCCGCCGGTAGAGAACCCGTACGAATGGAGTCCCACTCCGAGCACGAAATTCACTCCGTACCAGGCCATCACGACGAGCGTGAAGGCCACGACCGTCCACGCCGCAAAACCAAAGGGTCGCATCCATCCCGTAAACCGGGCGTGAATCACCGCGAGGTAACCCAGGAGCGCGATGAGCGCCCAAACTTCTTTTGGATCCCAGCCCCAGAATCGACCCCAAGAATAATCTGCCCACACACCGCCGAGGATCGTCCCCGCGGCGAGGAGCACGACACCGAACTGCATCGCTCGGTACGTGAGGAGGTTCAGCATCGTGATCTTCTTCGTCCCTTCCGTCGTCCCTTCCGCCCCCTTCAAGTAAAACCAAAGAGTGACGTTACCAATTCCGAGAGTCAGAGCTAAGGCCGCGTACGAAAGGGTAATCGTGAGTACGTGAATCGTCAGCCAGTAATTCGAGCGCAGAACCGGAACGAGCGGATGGATCGAGGGATCGATCATGGCGGGGGCGGCGTCGGAAACGATGAGCCCGATGGCACTCATGGCGGTCGCGATCGAAAAAAGGATCGAGTTTTTTTGGATAAACCAAAGAATAGTCGCGAAGACCATCACGCCAAAACTGACCCATACGATCGACTCGTACATATTCGTCACCGGCGGGCGGCCGGCGATATAGCACCGGAGAGCCATCCCGAGAATGTGGAGCGATAGTCCCAGAAAGGTAAGCGGGAGCGCCGCGTTTTGAAAAAATTTGCCCGTCTTCGCACTCGGTGAAACCCCGGCGGCCGTTCCCTTCGCACCGTAAATAGCGCTGACACCGTCGGCGGAAAGCCAGATCGATGCCGCCCAGCAGAGTGCGGCGAGAAAATAAATGATCCACGCGATTTGGTAGGGGTGGACGCGGTTATAGAACAGCTCGGCCGAAATCTTATTCGAGAGACTTTCCGTCCACTCTCCGTGCATTTCACCCACGATGGCCGCTTTTGCCTCGGCGACTCCTTTATCGTATCCCGCCCGGTCGGCGTTTAAGTAGTTCGCAAAAATCTTCATGAACCCGTCGCGGATCGATTTACCCGGAAGGGTTGAAAAATCACTCGCGGTTTGGCCGGGACTGCCGAGGGGTTTCCAGGGAGTCGGCGGTGCCGAGGGAATCACGAGCCACGCCTCGCCCGAAACGATCGCGCGGTAGGTGATCACCCGTTCGAAAAGGCGCTTCACTTCCTCGTCGCGAGGGTCGGGCTTCGAAGTCCGGGCAATCGGCGTGGCCTGCGCGGTCATCCCGCCCTGGCCGCCCATTGAATTCGCGTATTCCGCCATGAAGGATTCGTTAAAGAGTTCCTTCGGCGAAAATTTCGAGATCGTTTCGTTTAACCCGAGTTGGCGCTTTACGTCTTTACGGGTGATCAGAATAAACGGTTTATCCTCCCACCCTTTTGGATCAGCTAGCCATGAGAGCGTCAGCTCGACGGGATCCCAGCCTTGGAAGGTGCGTCCGCCGGTGATCTGGAGCACGAGATCGCGTGCGTAAGAATCGAAGGGTTTAATTCGCCCCCCCGCCTGGACCGGGAGCGATCCCATTTCCTTGAAGCTCCAACCTTCGCGCCGAAGCGGTTCGGCGGCACGGGTGTCAGTCGCCGACAAACTTGTGAGGAGAAAGGCAACCGAAAGTAGACCGAAGCGTCTCGCTAAAAATTTCACGATTCATTCCCCTTCAAGAGCGGGTTTCCGATAGAAACCTCGCGTTTCTTTTTCCAGTATTTCATCGCAAATAACCACGCGGACCCCAGCACGAGGAGGATGCTTCCCCAGTACTTCAACCAACGTCCCGGATCCTGGTTCACCGAAAAAACAGAAGTCGTCGGCCGCGGCTGCGCATCGATGTAGCTGGCTTGATAGAACGTATATCCGCCGTATTTCAGCGGTTCGTTCATCGAAATCGGATGATTCACTACTTTTTCGCCCGTCGCCGCTCCGTCGACCGATACGATCGACGAAAATTCACTCGGGTTCATCGTGCCCTGGTAACGATCAATCTTAAACTGTTCCAGCTTCACGCCGAAGGGCAGCACGAGGCGTCGGGGAAAATAAGCGAGGGTCACCCGCTTCGTTTTTCCGTCGGCCCCCGGAATATCGAGCGTCGCGCGGTCACCGAGGCCTAACCAAATTTTAGAGGCGGGACTCGCCTTCGTCTCACTGGTTTGGAGAAGAATTGCCGACGATGGGGCCGAAGCTCCGTATTGAATTCGGGCGGGCGCGAATTTCACGTCCGTCATGGCTTTCGGGATCCATTCGAGGATCGTCGCGGTGGCGTCGAATTTCCAACCCGTCTTAATCACGGTACCCACGAGGTCTTTCGGTTCTTTAAACGGAAAAACAAGATCGGTCTTTTTTCCGTCCGCTGTCTGGATTGAAACGAGCAGGGCCGACTTTTTCGTATCGAGTCGGAACGAAAGTTCCGGACCCTTTGAAGAAAAGGCGAGCGGATCCGCGGAAGGAGCCATCGCGAGAATTGCGGGACCGACTTGCTGGCGCATCCAGTTCGCGTCGCCGCCCCAGATCCAGGTTTCTTGCCCCATCCGCATGAAAGGCGGGGCCGATGGACCTCCCGCAATTTTTAGCCGGATGGCGGGAGCCGAAAGATCAAGCGAGCCGGTCGCGGGCACGAAATCGACTTTCGATTCGGCCCGGGAAATAAACTCCGCGACCCGAAGCCCGTAAGTGGGAACTTCGATCGGCTTAAAATCCGCGTTCGGAGGAATCCAAGGCACGGGAACCGTGTTTACCTTACCTTCGTCTGAAATCACGAGGAGCGGATCGGTGAGCTCCAACGCGCTCTCGGTTTTCCCTTCGCCAACGGTCATACTCCCGTCGATTCCGAACTGGAATGTAAGCCAGGAACCGTAGAGTAAAAGGAGAATCCCGAGGTGGGCACAGAGAAAAGGAAGGTGGCGCTTCTGCCAGGGCAGACGAGAAAGCGCGACCGCGAGGATGAGCCACCCGAGCAGTCCGAGCAGTCCGTAAAAAGCGATCGTTTGGTAAACCCAGTACTGGGCGGTCGGCGTATCGTATTTCGATTCCAGAACGGTCGCGACGATCAGGGCCGCCGTAAGTCCAAGAATCACGGCGACGGCAAACTTCAAACTAATCGAAATCCGCCAGAAGACTTGCCACACCTTTTTCACGGCTTAACTCCGTTTCATCACCTGAGCAGCGATTTTCTTTTGGAGGTCGGCACCCATATTCCCCTTCGGAGAAAGCGGCACCCCGGCCAACGCCAGGACTTCTCGCTGAACGAATCGCTCACGGTCAATCACGTCACGCGGAAGGTTTTTCAGGCCGGCCTCTTTAAAAACGCGGTCGTAAATAAATTCGCGGAAAAAACCGGCCGTCCGTCCGACGCAGACACGGGAGCGACTGCGGAGCGCTCGTGCCCATAACCACTTATGCCGCATTCCCGGCCCGGTGAAATCGATCAGGAGATCAATCTTCGCACCCGAGGGGAGAACCTTACCCATGGAGAAGGCCTCGGTCGTCATGAAGTAAACTTCGGCCGAAGGGTAAGTGAGAAGAATTTTCTGACGAAGGGAAGCATCGTCGTAGACGATCGATCGTCCAGAGAGGACGACCAGGATGGTCCGCACATTCTCGATTCGATTTGCGCGAATGGCTTCGTCCTCGAGTAAATGCTGCAAGGTCGAGGTCGATTCCCCATCACGAACGGTTTCGATGCTAATCATATCGAAAATTTTAGCACCGATCGGGAGGGTCGACTAGTTTTTAGGGGCCGAAAAAGACATGGATATCCGGAGGATGCCTAAACTTTGGCCACCCGCAATGCACGCCGGAAACCGCCCGCCAAGCATCGTGACGCGGTAAGATTAAACGGTCCTTATCTCTAGTAAAGATCGTAGGTGAGGAGGCGGCATTCGATCGCGCCGTTAAAGAGTACGTGTCGGCGTTCGGCGCGGAGGCCCAC
>JANXTV010000479.1 GCA_025352185.1 Oligoflexia bacterium | reverse complement strand
GACCGCGAGGACCTTACATCCGAGCTGGTAAATCTCGAGCGCCGCGACCGCGCCGACCTTACCGAATCCGTGAACGGAGACGGTCGTCGAGGCGTCGATCTTCGGCCCGGCTTTACCCTGGTCGTGCATAAGCTTCGCCGCGTGCTGGACGGTATAGATCACTCCGCGACCCGTGGATTCCGCGCGTCCGAGGGATCCGCCGATTTCGACGGGTTTACCCGTGACCACTCCCGGAATGGTGTAACCCTTTTCTTGCGAATAGGTGTCCATCATCCACGCCATGTGCTGGGCATCGGTACCGACGTCCGGCGCCGGAATATCTTTATCCGGTCCGATGATCATATTAATTTCCGTCGTGTATCGACGCATGAGCGACTGGTGTTCCTGCCGAGAAAGCTGGTTCGGGTCGACCCGAATTCCACCCTTCGCGCCGCCGAGGGGGAGACCCGCGAGCGAACACTTAAAGGTCATGAGCATCGCGAGACCGGCGACTTCGGAAAGATTCACTTCCGGGTGGAAGCGGATCCCGCCCTTACCGGGCCCGAGGGTCATATTATGCTGAACGCGGTACCCTTCGAAAACTTTAATCTTCCCGTTATCCAGTCGGATCGGAACCGACACGATCATCGCGCGCTTCGGCACCTTCAGGCGTTCGGCGATGTTCTGATCGAGGTTCATCACTCGCGCGGCTTCGTCGAGTTGTTGGACGGAGTCGCGGTAGAGCGCGCTCGTGTCCCAGAGGTGGGAGTTCAGGTCATCACTTTTCGTTACGTGCGGTTGGTGCATCGACATAGTCGTCGTTCCTTATTCGTTGGATTGAAAATGCTACCCGACTCTAATCCTGAAGGCTTTCGAGTTTCAAGACATGCGAGTAGACTAAAGGTGATGAAAAAAATTCGTGTTGCGGTGCTGTACGGTGGTCGGTCGGGTGAACATGAAGTCGCGCTCCGTTCGGCGGCTAGCGTCATTAACAACCTTGATCGGAGTCGTTACGAGATCGTCCCGATCGGAATCGATAAGAACGGGAAGTGGCACGGTGCCGGGCCCGAACTGCTCCAAGCGAAGACCGTTTCGCTGCCCATTTACCGAAATTTACCGGAAGTCACGCTGCCTCCGAATCCTTCCGCGTCCGAGTCGGGCCTGGTGGCAATGCCGTCGTCTGCGGGAAATGCTCCCGCTGTAGCGGGGGGAAACTCCACTCCGTTCGATGTCGTGTTTCCCGTGATGCACGGAACGAACGGGGAAGACGGAACGATCCAAGGACTACTCGAGCTAGGAGAAGTCGCCTACGTCGGATGCGGCGTTCTCGCGAGCGCGGTCGGGATGGATAAAGATGTCGCAAAGCGTCTGATCGCGGCCGCGGGCCTTCCCGTGGTGCCTTCGCTCACGATTCGGCTCGGTGAATGGACATCTGGAAAAGCAAATTTTCTCGCCCGAATGGAAAAGGAACTGGGGCTCCCGTGCTTCGTGAAGCCGGCGAATTCAGGCTCGAGCGTCGGAGTGCATAAGGTGAAGACGCGCGAAGATTTCGCGGCGGCGGTCGAAGATGCGTTTCGATTCGATTTAAAGGTACTCGTCGAGAAAGCGATTTCAGCGCGCGAAATCGAACTCTCGGTGCTCGAAAATGGGGAGTACGGAAAACCTCCCCTCGTTTCGATCGCGGGCGAGGTGAACGCGACCCACGAATTTTATTCCTACGAAGCGAAATACCTCGACGAGAATGGCGCGGAACTTCTCATCCCGGCGAAGATCACTCCCGAGCAGTTAAAAGAGGCGCAGGCGATTGCCCGCAAAGCCTTCGAAACGCTCGAGTGCGAGGGACTCGCGCGGTGCGATCTATTTCTCGATAAGGTTTCCGGAAAATTTTATTTTAACGAAGTGAATACGCTTCCCGGCTTCACCTCGATCTCAATGTATCCGAAGATGTGGGAAGCGAGTGGTCTACCGTATTCGGAACTCCTCACGAAACTCATCGACCTCGCACTCGCGCGCCAGGCGCGGAAGCAAGCCCTCGTGCGGGATTTTACGAAGGGTTAAGGATTACCGACTTTTCGCAATCCAGTCGTACGTCGTGCGCCAGCCGTCACGGAAGAGTGCGCCCTCATTCGAAGTCGGGATTCCATTTTTTCCGGTCTGAAACCGAGTGGAAAGCTTTCGGATTCCCCACTGACGGAGCGACTTTACTTCTCCCGGCTCCGAGATTCCGTTTTCATTTCGGTCCCGCCACAGACTGAGTCCGGAGAGTTCGCTCCCTTCGAGAAATCCGTTCGCGTCGTCGTCGAGCGCCGAAAGCGCGGCGTAACCGTTTTCGAAAAAAATCCAGAAGGTCACATTCCCGAAAAGCTGTCGACCCGAGACGATTTTCCCGGTTCCTTCCGGATCGTAGACGAGCCAGGCGGCGTTCGGACGAATCCATCCCCATTCGCGGTCCGAATCTTTACCGTCGAGAGAGAATTTCACTCTCGCCCGTGGATTTACGAGCGCCGGGAGATTTCTTTCCCGTCCAAGGGGGATCAGGATGGGACTGATCATTCCGGGCTGTTTATGCGCGGTCGCGATTTTTTTCTGGATCTCCGCGATCTCGGATTTATCTTTTACCGGATCGAGGAGTGCGAGGAGGTAGCTCCCGGACTCCTGTGCGAGCGTCTGGCCGATGGGGGTCCAGTGGGCCGTTTCTATCGAAGAATCGAAGGACTTTCGGTATTCGACGATCGCCTCCGATTTTTTTCCTTCGCGTTCTAAACACCAGGCCAGCCCGATTCG
>JANXTV010000430.1 GCA_025352185.1 Oligoflexia bacterium | reverse complement strand
AAATGAAGACGCTCGAAACGGATATCCAAACCCAGGAACGCCGAAACGAAAACCTGATTGAACGCCTCTCGGAGCTTCCGAAAGAGATTTCGACTGGTGGAATCTACAGGCAAATCCAGGCGAACACCGGGAGGGTCGCAGAATTTAAGGCAACGCTTGAATCGATTCGCTCCCAGGAAAACCAAATGCGCACGAAAGCGGTGGATCGTGAGCGGCTCCTATTCCGAATCCGACGGACGATTCAAATTTTGGAAAGAACCCCGGTCGAAGACCGGCGCGGGATCTATGGCAACCTGATCAAGTTCGCAGAACTGCATTCGACGAAGGTGAGGCTGGGGCTCTACGCCCCAGCCGTCCCGGCGGGAATCCCAGAAACGAAAAAGGCCGGTAACGAAACTTCGTTACCGGCCGGAAATCTTACTGCCACCGACAGCCAGCGTGGCTGTTCGAGTACTGTACTAAATGGTGCCGAAGGTCGGACTCGAACCGACACACCCTTGCGGATACTGGATTTTGAGTCCAGCGCGTCTACCATTCCACCACTCCGGCACGTAATCCTTCTATAGTTCGTCCCGGGCCCTTAATCCAGAAATCTTGATTTCCATTCCGCGGTGGGCAGGATGCAGGTCTCCCGCTGTCCGAACCAGCGGTAACGATTTCGGGCGACCCATCGGTAAACTCCGTCGCGGATCGGCGCCGGGACGAGGCGAAAGAGTGTGAGTAGATTCCAGGGAAAAGGGAGTTCGCCGAGTATGCGGAGGACCGCCGAAGAGTAGCGATAAACCTGTCCGTCGCGCAGGAGGATTATACTCTCGAGTGAATCCGCGGTCGGTGGCAGTTTACTATCGGCGCCCGGCCCGGTAGGACCGAGCCCGCGCGACCGCGCGAATTCGCCCTGGAGGGAAGCGAATTGAAAGCGCGCCTCTGGATCCCGGGGCAGGATAAAGCGGACCGCGAAATCGCATAAATTACAGATGCCGTCGTAAAGGACGACCCGCTTTATCGGCGCGGAGGTGAGGCTTGTTTTCAGGTTCGGTTCCATGATGCCCCTTCAGTTTATCGAAGATTGCATCGTTTCTATAGGGAGAATAGACTTAAAGAGATGGCAAAGAATATCCCGGTCCTCCTCATTTTCCTGGCCCTGAATGCCGCTGCCGCACCGGTTTCGACCGCCGTGCCGAATGTCACGCGCCTTGAACTTTCGACCGGTACGGCCGCAAATAAGGAAGCATTCGCCTATTCAAAAGACCGGCTCATCGTGAAGGCGGGAGCCCGAGTTTCCCTCGTGTTTAAAAACGGGGCCTCGACCCCCGGATCTACCTATAATTTTGTCCTCGTGAAGCCGGGAAAGGCCCAGTCTGTGATCGATGCGTCCGTCTCGGCGGGCTCGGAAAAGGGATGGGTCGCGGAGACCGGGGAAGTCCTCACGGCTTCTAAACCGGCCGGGCCGGGTGAAACCCTCACGATCGATTTCACCGCGCCGGGCGAACCCGGTGAATATCCTTACGTTTGTACGATTCCGGGCCACGCGACGATGCGTGGAATCCTGAAGGTCCTGAAATAGACTTGACGCAGCGCGTCTAATATTCTAACACTCTCCTCGAATCCCACTGAGCCTACTTAACCGAGGAGATCCCATGCTTCGCACGACATTTACGACCCTTGCTCTCATCGCTTTCACCACGCAGGGGGCATTCGCCGCTCCTTCGAAAGTGGCCCGCGTGAATCCATCGGTCGGGACTTCATCCGGAACTTCTGCCGGAACTTCGGTCAGTGACGTAACTTCCGTACCGGCTCCGGATGCCCCGAAAAAAATCATGATTTCGTTAGAACTCTTAAGCCTTTCAAACTCCCTCGCGATGGAAGCGAAAGCGGATGCTGCGGGAGCGGCGCCAGCGGCGACGTTAAGCGGGAGTGATTGGCTGGGCGGAATTGCGCTCGGCGGATCGACTCGGATCACCGATCGTCTGGGAATTTCTGCCGATCTCGCTTACCTCATGAAGAAATACACCGACTCGGAATCGCGCGGAGTGACTACTCCGGCGGACGGAAAAGAATCAGTCCAGCTCCGGACCCTACGCGCCTCCGGCATGGCCCTCGCGTATCTCGCGCCCGAGTTTTCGATCGGCGGCGGTCCTTACGTTTCGGAAGTGGTCGGGGATACCCGTCTCACGGACGCCGCGGGAAATGTCACTCACCATTCCTTTAGTGACTCTTCGATGAAACGATTTGATTACGGCGCGGTAATCGGTGCACGCGGCGAATTCGCACTCAGCCCCTCGCTCACTTTCGTCGCGGACGCTCGTTTCTACTACGGTATCGCAAACCTGCTTAAAAAAGAGTCACTCTCGGGAATCGATGCGAGCCGGTATTCGATTTCTACGCGTGACGCCGAACTTGCGGCCGGAATCGGCTATCGTTTTTAAATTCTCCGCGAATTAGAATCCCACGCCCGCCCGTAGTCCCCAGCGATTATCGCCCGCATCGAGTTGGTTTTCACCGTATCCGTGAAAAATCTGGAAGTAGAGCGGGAGTAGAAACGCCCGCGCACTGCCCTTTTCACGGTAGGTGAGTTCCTGCCCGCCGCGAGTAGGATCGACGCGACTTTTACCCCCGGCGTAAATCCGTAGGACGATTTCATTCACATCAAAGAGCGATTGGAAGAGGCTGCTCCCGGCGATTTGCAGCTCCCAGACTCCGCGGTGCTCGAGGAGTTCGGACGTGTGGTCTTCGATGCTGTAGGGATACCAAACCTTCAGTGACCACCACCATTTCCGGTCCTTTCCCGTACGCGACTGAGTATAACGTAAGTAGGACCGGTTCCAGGAGCGGGATTCGTCCCCCGATTTCCCGTTCGATTCGTGCTCGATAAATCCGAGA
>JANXTV010000416.1 GCA_025352185.1 Oligoflexia bacterium | reverse complement strand
GCTGCGTTCTTCGGCCGGGACACTTCCAGTGCGTCCCATTTTCATTTCGTGCGCTCCCGCTGGATTCACCCAGCGCGCTTCGTTCGTATGCGGATTCTTTTCGAGATTCTCGAGGATGAGTTTCTGCGCCGTACGGGTGTCCTTCATCCGGTCCGCCACGAGGGCTTTCCAGTAGGCCGCCTGACGTTTCGCCTTCACGGTGTCTTCGTCAGTTTCCGTGAGGTTGCCGATTTTTTCGAAGTAGTCTTTCGCCGTCTTATAGTTTTCGAGGCGATAGAACGAAATCCCGGCCATCAGGTAATTCGGCGCGGTCTTAAAACTCTTATCGTCGTCAAGCTCGGTCAGGAAATTCAGAATGACCGCCGCTTTTTCGTCGTCCTTTACTTTAAAGTACGAAACTCCAAGCGCGTGGAGTTGCTCGGGCAGGAGATTCTCCGGGAACTGGTAGCGAATCGAAGCGAGCGATCGGGCGGCTTTCGAACCGGCCGCGGTAGCGAGCTTCTTCCCCACGGTTTCGGTCTTCTTTTTCGCATCGTCCGCGCGACAGGTGAACTTCTGGGATTCGACCATCACCCGTAGGTAAGCGTTTTCGAGTTTGAGCTTTTTATTCTCTTCTTCGGCGCGCTGGATCGTCTGAACTTTATCGTTCACCGACTCGAGTGCACCCGCGTAAGTATCCACGAGCTTCGTGAAGGTCCCCCGCTCGTCAGCTTTTCCGTGCGCGACGGAGGCCGAAGCGATTTGGACATCCACTTCTTCTTCTTGATAGTGATTATCGTCATCGCTCGGTGCGGCTTCTTTTTCGAGGGGTACGGCGGCGGGTTTTCGGTCTCCGTCCGTGTGTTTAATCACGTGTTCTTCAGAATTTTTTTCAACCGCGCCACCCGACGAATGATCGACCTGATGCGTGGCGACGACTTGCGGCGCGGGGGTCGCACTTTTTCGAGTTCCGAGCACGAATGCCGAAAGGGCCGTAATCCCGAGGATTCCGGCGGCAATCAGGTGCTTTTTTTCGATCTGCGGTGCTTTCATCGTGAAACCCTTCGAGGCTAATAAACCTCTCCAGGTGTCTAATCGGACCGGGGCCCGGGATTCTTAAGGACTTTCGCACTGACTCCGCCTCCGGGTTAGGTTAAGGTAAACGTCATGGAACGTTTTGCGCGCCAAGCAGCTGACGCTTTAAGTCGAGTCCTCCCGAATCCTGTAACCTCCGCCGACCTCGATGTCCCTCCCGACTCGACGCTGGGTGATTTCGCCTTCCCCTGCTTCCGACTCGCGAAGGAAATGAAAAAGTCTCCCAACGATGCGGCGAAGGAAATCGTCAGCCAGTTGGCGGCGAATGGAAGAGTACCGCCGACCCTTACCGTCGCGGCGGTAGGCCCGTACGTAAATTTTACAGCCGATCCGGGCGAGGCCCTCCGGGGAATCCTCGGCGATATCGTCGCGGGACCGGGTAACGGGAGTTACGGAAGTATCGCCGTCCCTTCGGGTGAACGGGGCCGCGGGACCTGGCTCCTCGAATTCTCGAGTCCGAACGTCGCAAAGCCCTTCATGATCTACCACTTCCGGGGAACGGGCCTCGGCGCGTGCCTCGACCGCGTCGGCCGATACCGCGGATATCAGATGGTGTCGATCAACCACCTCGGTGACTGGGGCACCCAGTTCGGAAAACTTTACGTTGCGTTCGAACTCTACGGATCGACCCTTCCGGCCGAACCGAAGATCGCGGACCTCGTCCAGATTTACGTGAAATTTCACGAGGCCGCCCTACACGATAAAACGCTCGAAGACCGGGCGCGCGCCGCCTTTAAGAAACTCGAGAACCGGGATCCCGAAGTCGTCGCGAACTGGAAGAAGTGCATCGAAATCTCGATGCGGGAATTTAACGAACTTTACGCGAAGCTCGACGTGAAATTCGACCACGTTTGGGGTGAAAGTTTCTACGAAGACCAGCTTCGTCCCCTACTCGCAGAGCTGAAGAAAGCAGAGATTCTCGTCCAGAGCGAAGGCGCCTGGATCGCAAACGTCACCGACGAAAAGGGACGCGAACTCCCCCCGTGCATCCTCGAAAAGTCCGACGGCTCGACGATTTACGCGACCCGTGACGTCGCGGCCGCGATTTATCGCCATAAAAAATACGATTTCGATCGCATGACCTACGTGGTTGGCGGCGAGCAGAAACTCCACTTCCAGCAGGTCTACGGCGTGCTCCGAAAAATGGGGCACGAGTGGGTTTCGAAGTGTGAACACATTCCGACCGGACTTTACCGCTTTAAAGATTCGAAGATGTCGACCCGTAAGGGGAACTTCGTCACGCTCGCCGACGTTTGGGATATGGCGAAGGAACGCGTCGTCCATCTGATGAAAGAGCGGGGTGCCTCCGACGGACTCACTCCCGCGGAGCTCGAAGACACGGTCGATAAAGTCTCCATCGCCGCGATCGTCTTCCACGATCTCCACTCCGATCCCGCCCGAGACGTCGATTTCGACCTCGAACGCGTCGTCGATTTCGAAGGCGAGACGGGTCCGTACCTCCAGTACGCCCACACCCGGTGCCTCTCGATCCTCCGTAAGGCGAAGGAACAGGAAACTCCCCTTCCCGCATTCCGGCCAGAGCTCATTTCGGAGCTAAAAAAGGGCGAAGAAATACGGTTAACGAAACTCCTCGGGCAGTTCCCGCTTCACCTCGAGCGGACGCTTTCCCACCGAAAAGCCTCGCAGCTCGCGCACTACCTGGTCGACGTCGTGAAGGCTTATGGGGAGTTCTACCGTGAGTGCCACGTCCTCGGTCAGGAACGAAAGCTCACCGAAGCGCGCCTGATTCTCGTGGAAGCAACTCGGCGGATTATCGCGCAGGGGCTCCGGCTCCTCGGAATTCCGGTTCCCGAGCGGATGTAAATCTCGCGCGACGTCATTATTTCGCCGCATTTACCTTTTGGTCGACTCCGGTCGATAGGAAAGGGTGAAGCTACGTCCTCTG
>JANXTV010000411.1 GCA_025352185.1 Oligoflexia bacterium | reverse complement strand
CTAATTTTGCATTTACAGTTTTTTTCGAGAACAGGAAGTTCTGCATAATGAAGCGAACGTCCTCGGCGTCGTACGCGTCCTTAGTCGAACCGCGAACGAATTTTTTAAATAGATCGATCGTGTCGTCGACGCAGTCCCAGGTGGCGCCCCACTTTGCTTCCGAAACATTTCCGTCGAGAAAATCCTCGGCAAGGGGTCCGAGTTCATCGAGGCAGGCGCCGCCATTTTGGGCGAGGGTTCGTGAGGCGGACTCTTTTTTTCCGAGGAGTCCGCAACCGGATCCCACGCAAACGGTGATGCCGAGGCACGCGAGGGCCTGGGAGATTTTTCTGATCGGACCGGCTTTTATACGCCGCTTAAGGCGATTGAGAGTCATCTTCACAGAGGACTTCTCGTCGCCGGAGTAACAATTCTTCAGTTAAATGTTACTCCGCCAATCCCATAACGTTGCGTTTTGGTACGCCTTTCGGTCATACTTCCCCACATGAAGACAGCCCATCGGGCCCTCGTGACGGGTGCCAGTGAAGGAATAGGACGCGTATTCGCCCAGCGGCTCGCCGAGCGCGGATATGAGGTCACCGTGGTGGCTCGGAATTCCGAACGGCTCGATACTCTCCTGCGCGAACTGCCCGGGCCCGGACATCAGAAAATTGTCGCGGATCTCGCAAGTCCGGAGGGAGTTCAGCGTATCGTTAAAGAATTGGCGGGCGAAAGGCGGATTCACCTACTCGTGAATAACGCCGGCCTCGGCATGTTCGGAGATTTTTCGGAAATTCCCCTCGAGCGTCACCTCTCTTTAATCCAGCTGAATATCCTGGCGCTAGTAGAACTCACTCACGCATTCCTCGCGCGAGCCGAACGCGGCGACGGTATCATTCAGCTTTCCTCGACCCTTTCATTTCTTCCGATGCCTCGGCAGCCGGTTTACTCGGCTACGAAGGCTTTCGTGACCTCGTTCTCGGAATCGCTCTGGTACCAGTGCCGAGCGCGAGGAATTACGGTTCTAAATCTTTGCCCCGGGGCTACCGCCACCCTCTTCCCCTCGCGCGCGGGGGGGGCGAGCCGGGAAATCCCGAAATTTATTACGGAATCTCCCGAGCAGGTCGTTTCGTTTGCCCTCCATGCGTTTGATCGGAAGTTTGGCCCCACATTGATCAGCGGTTGGAAAAATCGTATATCGGTCCTCTTTTCACGCCTGATTACACGAAAGCAGCTGATTAAGGTGATGGGATCGATTAAGCAGTAGCCACTGGGGAGTTTACGAATGGTGTTAATAAAGGCCGCTAAACGATTTCAATGGGGTTTCGTTTTAATTGCACTCCTATCGACACCCCTCGCGACGGGTGCTTCGCATTCCGAAGACGCCCGAAAGGTCGTTAAAGTTCTCGCGTCGCGCGAGTTTTGGGGTCGCGGCTACACCCGTGGCGGAATGAAAAAGGCCCAAGACTTTCTCCAGCGGGAGCTCATGCTCTCCGGGCTGAAGTCTTTCGACGGAAACCACTTTCTCCAACCCTTCGATTTTCCCGTAAATACTTTTCCGTCGACGATGCGAGTATCATTAAACGGAAAGAAGCTCGTTCCCGGCGTCGACTACCTCGTCACGCCCGGAAGTTCCGGAGTTAAAGCCAGCGGGGATCTTCTACCCATCGATGCCACGCACTCTAAGGATCCGTCCGGCACGATACTCGTCACTAAAAAAGATAAGCTTACTTGGTCCGTGTCGCGAAAAATAAACCCGGCCACCGAAATCTACCTCGATGCGAAGCGCTTTCCCGACGTGCCGGTGCGATTTAAAGTGGATATTAAAAATAAGTTTGTTGAGCATTTTGCGGCAGCGAATCTCGCGGCGTTCGTTCCGGGTACCGAACAGCCGGAAACTTTTATTGTCATGACGGCCCATTACGATCATCTGGGTGGAATGGGACGAGACGCTTTTTTTCCTGGTGCAAACGATAACGCGAGCGGCATTTCATTCCTTCTCGGGCTCGCAAAATATTACGCGGCCCACCCCCAACGCACGAGTATGGCCTTTCTCTTTTTCGCCGGGGAGGA
>JANXTV010000407.1 GCA_025352185.1 Oligoflexia bacterium | reverse complement strand
CACGACGACTGCGTAGACGACCGTCAGGACTTCTACGGGAAGTCCCATGAGCGCGAGCACGAAATAAAAAAGAAACGTATTTAACTTATGAAGCCAGGGCTGACGAAAGCCCGCCGAAAGATTATAGTCCCGAACTTGATGATGGACCGAATGCACTGCCCAGAAAAATGGAAAGCGGTGGCCAGCGACGTGCGCCCAGTAAAAGACGAAATCGATCAGGAGGATTGAACTCACGTAAACGAAGGGGGTCGCCGGGATCTTCAATAGGGAAAAGGATAAGACTTGGCTATAAAGTCGCAGCAGGGTGCCCATCACGAGTAGATCGACGAGGGTCATTCCGAATGAAAGCGTGACGTTTTGAAAATATTCGGGGACATCGATCCGACGTCCCCGTTTACGAATGAAGTAAATTTCAAGTCCGAGAAAAAAGATGAGTATCGGTAAGAGGTAAACGTAGGCTTGAACGCCGGTCCGCATACCCTAAGGGTACCACGGAAAAATTAAACGACGGATAGGTTGACGCTAATGTTACCCCGAGTTGCATTCGAGTAAGGGCAAACGATGTGCGCTTTTTCGACGAGGCTTTCGACGACTTTTCGGTCGACCCCGGGAACGTGAATTGCGAGTGCAACTTCGATTCCAAACCCGGTAGGAATGGGACCGATTCCAACTAATCCGCTGATATTCGTTTCGGCGGGGAGCGCTACTTTTTCCTTCGCGGCGACATATTTTAAAGCGCCGAGAAAACAGGCCGAGTAACCCGCCGCAAAAAGCTGTTCAGGATTCGTTCCCGCGCCGCCCGCGCCACCGAGTTCCTTCGGGGTGGTGAGTTTAACTTTCAGGATCCCGTCGGAAGACTCGGCTACTCCGTCACGACCTCCGGTCGCTTTTGCGTGGGCGGAATAAAGGATCTTTTCAATTTTAGTGCTCATGGGGATTCTCCTCGCGGTGGGGTTAACTTTCTTAAAGGAACTGGAAGATTAATCTGTCATCCTAAAATTATGAGTCAATCGCTTTCCTGGGGTGTCATCGGCACTGCAAAAATTAACGCGAAGTTCATTCCGGGCCTACAGAACTCCACTCGGAGTAAACTCGTTGGGATCGCTAGCCGAGACGCAGCCAAGGCCGAAGCCGCGGCGAAAGAGTGGAACACTCCGAGGATATTCCGGTCCTACGACGCCCTCCTCGAGGATAAGGATGTGGACGCCATTTATTTATCCCTCCCGAATCACCTTCACCACGAATGGACCTTAAAAGCACTACAAGCGGGCAAGCATGTGCTCTGCGAAAAACCCCTTTCTCTGCGCCCCGATGATGCCATCGAAGTGATCCAGCTCGCCGAGAGTACCGGACTAAAAATAGCCGAAGGGTTTATGTATCGGCACCACGCCCAGACGATAAAAATCCTCGAACTCGCCCGGGACGGTGCGATCGGAAAGATCCGGCGAATCCGCGGATCGTTCCACATCACGATTCCTCCCGGACCGAATATCCGAACCGACGCGGGTCGCGGTGGAGGCTCCCTCTGGGACGTGGGATGTTACATTATTAATTTCGCGAACGCCGCCGTAGGAAGGGCGCCAATTTCGGCATTCGGTACGATGGTCGAAAACGCCGGGTATGACGAAACCTATTCGGGAATCCTCGACTACGGTGACGGCGCTACCCTCCAAATTGACTGTGGGTTTCTCGGACCGCGGATCGACGAATTTCAGATCCTAGGAGAGACGGGTTGGATCGAAGTTCCCCGTCCCTTTAAACCGACGGGTGCCGAAACGATTTCGATTCACCGGAGATCCACGCGGGAAGCAAAGGTCGAGATCGAGTCGTTCACCGTAAACGACGCCATTGATCCCTACGCCGCGGAAATCGCTTCGTTCGAAGCAGAGATACTCGACGGATTCCCACCGCGAATTCCCCACTGGGAATCGGCCGCGGGAATTCATTCGGTCGAAGCGCTCCTGAGTTCGGCCCGGACGGGAAAACCGATTGAAATTATCGTCTAACGCCGAGGAGTTCGCGCGAGACGAGGACGATTAGAAGCTGCGAGCGTTCGCCCGCGTAGTCTTTTTCGGCGTAAATCCCGATTCGGCCGTAACCCATTTCCCGGAGTTCAACCCGAGGATAGAGGGATCGGTAACGAAGGTGATCGAGGTATTCGACGAGGAGTGATCCCCGGAACGATGCAGGATTTGCGGGAAACGCAAAATATCCATCACTCGAGACCGAGAAGTCATTCATCCGTGGAAAATTATTCAGTCGGTCTCGGTCCCCACGTCCATCTTGTTCCGGATCAAAAACGGTGATCGAAGACGACGGGAGGTGGAGATCGTTCAGTACGGGAATCGTGGTGCGGGAAATACGGAGCGCGCGGAGCGAGGGGTGATTCACTTCGCGGCAAGCGAAAGTCGCAATCGGCACGAGCGCGCGGTTTCGTGGGTCGCGCTCCATCACCATGCGGACTCGGTACGCAAGTTCCACATCGTTAGCGGAACGGGAGAGGACGTCGCGGTACTCTACCGACTCGAGCGTGTAATGCGTCAGGTCCCAACTCCGTAAGTCGTTTAATCCGACCGGACGGCCGTAGAAAAAATTATCGGATGCGCAGCTGGCGTCGACCGCGGTCACGATCGGGGGACGTCCCCGAGGGAGAGTCGGTGCGGGCGGGAGGGATTCATTCCCGCAGCTGAAACCCAGCACGGCGATCGCTAATAAAAATAGAAATGTTCTTTTCATAAACCCCAGACCCCTTTGAGTAGTTACGCAGTGCGTTATAACCAATGGGCACCGGTTAGGCAAGGAAAACGTTACCGTTTAAGTATATGAAATTATTATATTTTACTGGAAATTCTATAAGTAATAGTGGAATACGCCCGCGTACGCCCAGGAGTTCGGTACGGCTTCGGGGAGGAAAATTCGGCTGGCGCTCAGCTGGAAGTCGAGGTGCGGGCGAGGATACCAATCGAAGACCGGCCCGAGGGACCACCCTTGGGTATTTGGATCGAGGACATTCGTTTTACGGAAGTCCTGGAGCATCGAAAACTGGACGCCCTGAATCGGTTCGTAGGTCAGCTTCTGATACTGGTAAATTCCTCGGTCCGTCGTCTTTCCTTCGCCGCGGTCCCGCACTTCGACGTCGTATTCACCGATCCAGAAGAACTGTTTCGAGAGGCTTACGATTGCGTTCGGCCCAAGGAGGTAGCGTGTTTCGTACGCCCGCTGCCGAACGCCTTTTCCATAGAGGAAACTGCCCCCGACGCGTGAATTTCCACCGAGGATAAAGTTTTGGCTGACCGCGAACCCGTACTCGTCGGAATTTGTACCGCCCTCGCGTTTCCCGAATATGGGCGTAAAGAAGGTCGAGCCAAACTCGGTCTGAGAAGCGAATTCCAGGTTATAGGATTCCTTACCTTGGTCGAACCCGATTTCACGACGAGTCGGGAGTCGATGCTCTGCCGCCATCGTCCCGAAAACCGGGTAAAATCGGCCGGCGCGAACGCTATAGCGATCCGTCAGCGCGTAAATCGCGTAGTGACGGCGGCTGATGAGATCAGAGTCGTTTTTCAGCGTGTCGGAATTTCCCTTCCATCCGATCGCGCCGACTACGGTGACTTTACCGACGTGGACGGCGGCTTCGATATCGGCCTGCATCCAGAAACTTTTCGCCGTCGATTTCGTCGGGGAATCCGAGAAGACCTGAATATAGCGAACGTCGCCGCCCATATCGAGCCACTCGGGAGTTTTTACCGCGCCGTAAATAAACGCCGTTTCTTTTTCTCCGCCAGCCGTCGACTGGAGTTCGCGCGAAAGTTCACGCCCGTAGGCACTGAGAACTCCGCCCCCGCCCGGACTGATGTGACATGCGGTGCAGTTCGGATAACCGTGCCGAACGTTATACGGAAATGCGTCCGCCTTTTCTGCCGTAAAAAATAGGCTTAAGAGCGCGAGCAAGAGTACCGATCGCCGAGCGAAGTATTTATGCATTAAAAAGAGATACTCTTATTTATGCTTCGCGGAAATAGGCTTAGCGGGAATACTTTTCGCGGTGGCCGCTTTTACCGGCGCCGTTTTTTCCGGAGCGGAGACGGCGGGGGCCGGTGCGGTTTCCGTTTCGACCTGGACCGTCACGTCTTCCGCAACTTTAATGTTCGCAAACGTCGGTAAGGCGATTTGATAATCGGTTAGTTTAAGTACGAAATCGGCATTCACTTTCAGCATCGAACCGGCCGTCGCCGTTTTAACCTTTAAGGATACGGGCTTCGTTACCCCGTGCAGCGTGAGATTTGCGGCACACGTAGACTCCGCGTCGGCCTTCATTTCACACGCATCGATCGCGAGATCGGCTTTCGGGTACTTTCCCGTTTCGAGGTACTTTTCTTTCATGTGCTTATCGCGCATGGAAATCCCGGTTTCGAGCTGGTCCATCGGCAGGTGAAAAATTCCCGAAAATTTTCCGGCTTTCCATTCAGTCTTTTCTGATTCGAGGGTCTTTGCCTCACCCTGAATTCGAATCGCGGATGGATTTCCCACCGCGAGGAATTTAACCGAAGGGGTCGTAGCCGCAGATGCGGTAAGCGCATTCAGGAGGACCAGGGAGATCGCAGAGAACGTCAGGAGGTGCTTCATTTCGTCGTCGCTTCGTCTTTCTTTTTTCCGTCGTTCTTGTTTCCGTCGTTGTACCAGAGAAGCAGGATCAGCTTTTCTCGGTCATTCAACTGGGTCGCTTTCTTCGGGGGCATCATGTCGGCCGGATCGGTCACGACATCGCCTACTCGTCCCATGGTCAGCGGTAAGATTAACTTATCGACGCTCATCGTGGATTCGAAAGTATCGAGCGGAGTGATTCCGCCGCGATTTCCGGTTGCGTGACACTTCAGACATTTTCCCTGAAGAACATTATCCTTCAAGAAATTAAACGTAACGGGACGCACGATCTCGGGTTCCATACTCGGGACTGGACTCGGCTCCATGCTCGGAACCGGGCTCGGCTCGGCGCTCGGCGTAGGATCGGGAACCTTACCCGGGTCGCTCTTTCCTTCTCGTGGCATACCCGCATCAATCCAAGACTTCAGTAAGGACTGAAGTTCGGCGGATAGGGCTCCGGTAGGAGGCATCGAACCATCTTTAATGACTTCCGTTTCGATGGCCCGAATATTTTCGACAACTGCTTCGTAGGTCAGAAGCTGCGGAGATTCCTTAGCGGCATGGCACTCGAGGCATTTCGGTTTTAAAATTTCTTCGCGAATCTGGTCGTAGCCACCCAGATCGTACTGGCGCTGGGAAAGCGTCCCGCCGCTTCCACCCTTACTGTGCTCGTAATTACAGCCGGAAAGACTCACTCCACTCACGGCGAGGAGAACGAGGCCTACCGATTTTACCATTTCCATTTTTACGAGCTTCATAAGGAACCTTCCGTGAAACGATTATTGAGCCTTCGAACTCTCGGCTTTCAAGAGAACATCCACGGTGACCGTGATCGGATCACCTACTTTAATTCCGACGACTGGCTTAACGACGGCGCCGTAGGCCGCCATGCTCAGCATAAACGTGCCCTGAAGGCGCACGATTCCGGCGTCGTTTTTCGTTATGAGGATGGGCACTTCGAGTGGCTTACTCACGCCGTGCATTTCGAAAGATCCGCGGACGACCGCGGGTTCACCGGCCGTTTTACTGGCCGTCGACGATTCCATTTTAAACAGCAAATTCGGGAAAGCGATGGCGTCGTTTCCTTCAGTGGGCAACGTATTCGTCCCGCCGCAAACCTGAGACTTCGGGTAACTCGATTTCGAGTAGTCGAGGCCGATAGATTCTTCGATGTGACAGTCGCGTTTCCGGTTTCCCGAACTGAGAGCGGTCACCGGGAAGGAAAATTCTCCGCTCGTGACGACCAGGGTTTCCGGATCGATTTCGATATGACCCGAGAGGGAAAGGGCTTCGCCGTCGTGCTTTCCGAAGGTGTAGGGAATCGAAAAGGTGAGTCCCGTTTTAGAGTCGGCATTCAGTACCGGCTTATAGACGGCGGCCTGGGAAATTCCCGTGGTCACGAAAAGGGCAGCGGTCAAAAATTTAAGGGTACGGTTTACTGCATTCATGGACTTCGAAATCTCCGGTTATTTGAGCTGTATTGCTCGCACTTCATATAACTTTGACGCACCGAAATAAACAGGTTGTTTGTGAAACACAGCTGGTTCATAATAGGAAACACAGGACCTCCTCCCTATGTCGCTAAAAAACCTATCTTTTCAAGACCTTGATCTCGTGGTGAGCCTCGCCGCTATAAAGACCCTTCGCTCGACCGCCCGGGAAAAGGGGATGAGTCCGGCCCAACTTTCAAAAGACTTAAAGCGAATCGAGGCATCGGTCGGGCACTCCCTCTTTCGCAGATCTTCGGCGGGAATCACCCTCACGCCCGAAGGGATTTCCTTTCGGGAGCGGGCAAGGAAAGTCCTCGAACTCGTGCCGGGCCTTTCGAACTTAGAGGCCGGGAAGAAAACCGCGTCAAAAATGATCACGATCGGTACGACGAACCTCCTCAGTAACTACTTACTTCCCGATGTCCTCGCTTCGCTCGGCCAAGATTTTCCGGGTACTGTCTTTCGACTTCTCGATCTCCCCCCCGACCGAATCCAGTCGATCGGATCGCGCGGGCAGATCGACTTCGCCATCACCTGGGATCGCTACGAATGGACCTCGAGCTGGGAGACCCGCGAGGCGGGAGAAATCACCTACGGACTTTTCGGAAGAACTCGCCATCCGCTCGGCTCGGAAACGAGCGCCGAACACGTCCGCGAATTTCCATTTATCCTTCCCGTATATGTCGAACAATCCCAAGTGCGGTTCGGAAACGACCGCTGCCCCCTCCCGATCGGAAAACGAATTCAGGGACACCAGACGTCGACCGCGAGTTCCGCCCTCCGCATCGCCCAGACGACGGACCAACTCCTCTTCGTACCGAAGTGCGCGATTTACTACTCGGAGTTCGGTGATCACCTGAAAGAAATTCGCGTGCCCGAGTGGGAACTCGTACGTCGGCCGCTCTACGTTTCCGTCTCGACGAGCCGAGTCTCTAAATCACTCTACGATAGTTTTTGTTCGAAATTGCGGGCGTCACTTGAAAAAATCGGCTGAGCGGGCTTAGAGCAGAATTCCGCGGAGAAAGAAGCTCGCGACCGAGAAATAGATCACTAATCCCGTGACGTCGACGAGCGTCGCGACGAATGGGGCGGAAGAGGTCGCCGGGTCGAACCCGACGCGGCGGAGAATAAACGGGAGCATCGAACCCGCAAGCGATCCCCAAAGCACGACCCCCACTAGGGCCGAAGCCACGGTCACGGCGATCATCTGGAAGTGTTCGCCGTAAAGCGTCGCGCGCGAAGGCCAAGCGAGAATTCGAATCATCCCGATCAGTCCGAGGATGAGTCCGAGTGAAAGTCCGGCGATGAGTTCCCGAACAAACACCCGCCACCAATCGCGCAGCCGCACTTCCTGCAGTGCCATCGCGCGAATGACAAGCGAAGTCGCCTGGGATCCCGAGTTTCCACCCGAGGAAATAATCAGCGGAATAAAGAGAGCGAGGACGACGGCTTGTTCAATTTGCTTTTCGTAGTACTGCATCGCGGTCGCGGTCAGCATCTCTCCGATAAAGAGGAAGGTCAGCCAACCCGCGCGCTTTTTAATCATTCGAATGAGATTAATCTGGAGGTATGGTTCGTCGAGGGCTTCGGTACCCCCGAGTTTCTGGATATCCTCGGTCGCTTCTTCTTCGACGACTTCGACGACGTCATCAACCGTAACGATCCCCTTCATTTTCCCTTCAGAATCGATCACGGGTAGAGTCGATAGTCCGCACTGGGCGAATTTTCGTCCAACCGCTTCCTGGTCCATGTCCTCGGGGAGCGTGATGAGGTCCGTTACCATAACCTCGCTCACGAGCTTATCGTGAGGTGCGAGAAATAAATCTCGGAACGAAAGTGCGCCGACGAGTCTCTGCTCTTGGTCGAGCACGTAAACGTAATGGATCGTTTCGATTTTCGCTTTCGACTGCGCGCGAATATAGCGAATCGCGACGTCGACGGAAACGTCGGGGCGCAGCCGAATAAACCGGGGATTCATGAGCCCCCCGGCATCGTCCTCGGCGTAAGCGAGGAGCGCGACGACTTCCCGCATGGTCGTGATATCGAGGAGCGCGAGCATCTGCGCCCGTTCGTCGTGCGGGAACTGCTGAATTAAATCGGCCGTGTCATCGGGGGCCAAAAGACGAATCCAAATCCGCTTCTGATTATTCGCGAGTTCGTGAATCAGTTCGAACTGATCGGCGGGGCTCAGGAGTAAGAAAAGTTCTTCGGCATCTTCCCGGGGAAGACCCTGAAATGATTCGTGACGAGAATCACTCGATAACGACGCCCATCTCTCCTGGAGCTGTTCAATTCCCGGCGTGGTTTTCGCCGAATTTTCGTTAGGTGAAGAGTCGTCAGTTTCCATAACGTGCGTCGAAAGTTTGACGGTTCGAAGCCGAACCCTACCGTGACTGCCGTACTACTCTATGAATCGTTTCGGTACCGGGAGGGTATAACTAAATGATCGTGATCGAAAACAGTACATTATTCGTGCGGGTCGGACCTTCGGTTTTCGAGAGGGCCATATCGATCGACATCCGAGGAAACGACCATCCGAATCCAAACCCAAATCCATCGCCATAATAGCCGAGCTGGGGTTGGAAAGAGTCACGATTTAAACCCGCCCGGATAAAAAGATCCTGCATCAGAGGCACTTCGAATCCCGCTTCGTATCCGAAGTGGGATCCCGTTTTCGCGGGGGCATAATGGGGGTCGACGTAAATCAGCATGATTTTTTCGATGTTAAATTTCGTGGCGACGATGATTTCCCGGCCGCTATTCCACTGCCGACTCTTATCGCTACTTAAAGCGTTATCGACGATCACTCCAGATTGAAACCAAGGGAGGAAGTTTCCGAGGCCACCGACCGTTACGTCTTGGGCGGATTCGCGTGAAGTACTCCCAAACATAAATTTTCCGCCAACGCCGACGCCAAATTTATCAAACACTCGGGTCGACGCCCCGACGTTCACCATATTTCCGTACGACTTACGGGTATAACCGAGTCCGGCTTGGAAGAGGGGATTCGTCCCGTCTTGAATTGAGGCATTTTGGACCTTTCCCCGGGGTTCCGAGCCATCGGGTCCGCCGAAGGATTCATGACTAATGCTCATCGTATAGGCCGGGTTAAACGGCATCATCGCCGGATTCATATAAATCGCGTCGGTGAGGATCGGTCCTGCGTGACCCGCTCCGCCGAGTCCCGCCGTACGCGGGGATTGGTAATCCGTGGCGTAAACGGGAAGCGTGGCGAGTAGGGAGAAACCAAGAATGAACGCGGTAAATCGGTATGACATTTAGCATTAACCCCTTAGAGCTACCCTAGCCGAGAAGCCGCAGCTTCCACAACCCTTTCGCCTCGGGTAGAGTCACGAGAATGAAGATTCGCAAAGCCGTAATCCCTTGTGCCGGACTGGGCACTCGGTTCCTTCCCGCTACGAAAGCAACTCCAAAAGAGATGCTGCCGATCATCGATATTCCCATGATCCAGTACATCGTCGAGGAAGCCGTGCGCGCCGGAATTCGGGATATCGTTTTCATCACCGGGCGAAATAAGGATTCGATCGTCGACCATTTTGACTACGCCTACGAAATAGAAACCGTCCTCGAAAAAAAGGGGAACGCGGCGCTGGCCGAAGTCTCCCGGAATATCGCGAAGCTCTGTAACATCATTACGATCCGTCAGAAAAATCCGATGGGGCTCGGGCACGCGGTACTTTGCGCAGAACCTGTCATCGGGAACGAACCCTTCGCGGTTCTCCTCGGCGATGACCTCATCGACTCGAGCGTTCCGTGCATCGGACAGCTCATGGACGTCGCCGAAAAACTCGGCAGCTCGGTCGTAGGCGTCATGGAAGTTCCAGAAAAAGAAGTAACGAAATACGGAATCGTCGGCGGAACGCGTGTCGATTCGAAAACGACGCGCGTCCATACGCTCGTGGAAAAACCGGTGCTCGGCGAAGCGCCATCCCGTCTCGCCATCCCTGGCCGTTATGTCCTCTCCCCAGGAATATTCGATATCCTGCGGAAAACGGCACCCGGAAAAGGGGGGGAGATCCAGCTTACCGACGGACTGAAAGTTCTAGCCGAGAAGGAAAAACTCTTCGCCTACGAATTCGACGGCACCCGCTACGATACGGGCGACCGAATGGGTTACATCGAGGCCACGATCGCTTTCGCCCTCAAGCGACCCGAACTGAAAGAAGAAATGGCGAAACTTCTAAAAAAATACGTCCAGACGCTTCCCGGAGAAAAATCATGAAGCTAAATCTAAATAAAATTACGCTCCTCTCGGTCCTCCTTTCGGCTGCCGCGGGAGCACGCGATGCAACCGCGTACATTCCCCCTTCAAACTTTCAGATCGCGCAGCTCGTGAAAAAACATAAGGGTCTAAAATCTCTGCGCGTAAAGACCCGAATCACCGGCCCGAGTACCCAAATTCGCGAGATCGGATATTTCGATGCCGCTACCAAGGTTTGGAAAGCCCGATTCATCGACCAAAACGACCGCGAAATTTACGCTTTCGAACGAAAGCTCGGCGCCGCCGATAGCCTCGCGAGCCTCCTCATTTTTGAAACTTCTACCGATAAGGTGCTGGCCGGGTTAAAGACGTCCGGAATTCCAGTCGTTCCCGAGTCCGAACTTCTCGCGCTTCCCGGGGAGCCAGAAAGACGCGCTATCGAAAAGACGTCGATCGCTCGCCTCGATAAAAAGGTGGGCTGGGTGATTGGCGATGGGTCGCCGGCCCTCTGGGTCCTTAAAGATGAATTTGTTCCCTTAAAGCTTCTCTTTAGCGGCATGGAAGTTCGCTTCGAGGAAACCAAGAATGTTCGCGATTTCCCCTATCCTCGGGCGATCTCTATTTACCGAGGAACGGATTTCGTTCTGAAGGGCGAGGCGATGGAAGTCATGGCGAGCCCCGATCTAGCCGATATGCGAGCGATTAAAGTCGACGGCCTTCCGGCCATTCCGTCGAACCTTCCCGCGGAAGAGCGCACTCTGATCGAGCAATGGGTGCAGTGGATTCGTTAAACCAGAAGATCATTTCGGTCGCCGTCCCGCGTCCGCTCGATTCTTTTTTTTCCTACCTCATTCCAGAAACCCTTACGCAAAAAATAGGACCAGGCTCGTGGGTACGGGTTCCCTTCGGGCGGTCTACCGTAATCGGATTTGCGGTAGATGAACCGAAACCGATCAGCGCGATTCCAAAGGGACTCGATCCCGCAAAACTGAAGCCGCTGATCGAAGCGGGAGATGAGGACGACCAAATCCCCGGGGAAATTTTCGAACTCTGCGTATGGGCCGCGCGGTACTACGCCCAACCTCTCGGCGAACTTCTCGCGGCGGCTTGTCCTCCCGCCTCACTCGGGCTCCGGTCCACGAAGCGAACCGCGAAAGAGTTATTTCGAAACACGGTCGCGCAGCGGGAGATTCATCTCAACGAGGAGCAGAAAATCGCCCTCCAGGGAATCGATGCCCTTCGCCATGCGGAAACGGGGCCGAAAGTTGCGCTCCTCCACGGAGTCACCGGAAGTGGGAAAACCGAAGTTTACATCGAACTCGCGAAGCGCGTGCTGGCCGAAGGGAAGGGCGTGATTCTCCTCGTTCCCGAAATCGCCCTGACCTCCCAGCTGCACGAGCGACTGGAATCGGGAATTGGGGAGGCGGTTGCGCGGTGGCATTCGGCGATGCCGGACGGCCAACGTCGTGATCAAGGTGCGGCCCTCCGGAGCGGCGAAATCCGCGTCGTCGTCGGCGCTCGCTCCTCCGTCTTCGCGCCGGTAAAAAATTTAGGCCTCATTATCGTCGATGAGGAACACGATCCGACCTATAAGCAAGAAGACCGCGTTCGCTACCACGCACGCGATCTTTCCGTGGTGCGAGGAAAAACCACCGGGGCCCTCGTCGTACTCGGGTCGGCCACCCCGAGTCTCGAAACCCGCGAACGGGTCCGCGAAGGAAAGTATTCCTCCTTTTCACTGACCGCCCGGTACGCCTCCGGCGGAATGCCGACGATTGAACTCGTCGACCTCGGTATCGAAACCCGCGTTGAAGGAATTCAGGCCTACCTGGCCGAAACGACCGTTACGGTGATTCGGGAAACGATCGCTCGCGGCGAACAGGTCATGATCTATTTAAACCGTCGTGGGTTCGCGGCCTTCCTACGCTGCCACGACTGCGGCGAAGTTTCCGAGTGTCCGAATTGCTCGATTTCTCTGACCGTGCACCGAAAGAGCGGCGAACTCCGCTGTCACGTGTGCGGCCACGTCGAAGGAATTCCGGATCTTTGCCAAAAATGCCAGAGCCTCGAACTCGATCCGATCGGAGCGGGCACCGAGAGCCTCGAAGAAGAACTGCCAAAAATTCTACCCGACGTTAGAATTCTCCGGCTCGACCGCGACGCCGTTACGAGTGCCAGTCGGCTTGAAAAAACTTTAAACGCCTTTCGTAACGGGGAAGCAGATATTCTCCTCGGTACCCAAATGCTTGCGAAGGGACATGATTTTCCGAAGGTAACCCTCGTCGTGGTCGTACTCGCGGATGCACTCTTTCGCTATCCTGACTTCCGAGCTCCGGAGCGCGCCCTCCAAATCCTCTCCCAAGTTTCCGGCCGGGCCGGGAGGGGAGAAATTCCGGGACGGGTTCTCATTCAGACCTTTCAACCCGACGCGCCGGTACTCGATGTCCTCATGGGACTTCGGACCGAAGAGGATTTCCTCGCCGAGGAGCGCGAGCTCCGGATGGCGCTCGATTATCCGCCTTACGGACGCATGGCTCGCCTACGGATTGAATCGACGGAACGGACGGACGCCGTAAAACAGTGCGAGGCCGTCGCAAATACGGTTCGGGTAATCCAATCTCGCCTCCAGTCCGAAGAGCCCGAGCTCCGTCTAGAATTGCTCGGCCCTTCGGAAGCCTTCCTCGAGCGGGCAAAGGGAATTTACCGCTGGGACCTCTTAATCAAGAGCTCCTCGGTTAAAGCTCTTAGCCTGTCGGTTCTCTCGGCTAAGGCCCTAGCCACCCGAGAAAAGTGGAGCCTACTTGTCGACGTTGATCCGTACGGGTTAGGATAATTTTCGAATGACCGAGAAGAAAGAACGCCCGTCGCGGACCATCCTCCGTTCGCGAATTGAAAAGCAACTCCGACGCCAGCAGGAAGAGCAGCGTAAGGAACTTCTCCGTAAACGAGTCGACATCGCGAAAGAAGGCCTCGCCCTCATGAAGGCCGGCCATACGATTGAAGCGATTAAGCGCTATCAGCAGTACCTCCTCATCCTCGAGTTTTGGAAAAAGTGCGGCCGGGATGGGCTCTCGATCGAGCTCTTCGACCGGTCAAAGGACCTCTACGAAATCGTGCTGGTCTCGGGAATTTACTGGGACATGGCGAAGCTTTACGACCGAGCGAAACGTATCGATCAAAAGGAAGAGCTCAACCTCTGCCTCCAGAAATACGTTATTTTTTCGAAAGGGATGCCGTTCCAAGCCCTCTCCGGTGAAGCGCTTCGGCGCTACCTCGGGAGTGGCCGGTGTAAACACCGGGTAGAATTTAAGCGAACCTACGGAGCCCTCACGGGTGAACGATGCTTTATCGCAACCTCTCTCCTCGACGTCACCGATTCACAGACGATCGTTCGACTCCGTAACTTCCGCGATGGAAGTCTGCGCCGCTCACGTCCGGGACGTATCCTCGTGCGGTATTATTATCGCTACTCTCCCCAGATCGTTCCGATCCTAGAACGATTACCCGATCGACCCCGTCGAGTCCTCGGACGTCTTTTAGACTTCGTCGCGTCCGCGCTCAGTCCCGAGGCATCACGGGGCAAAAAAAAAGATGGTGGGATACGCACCCCACCATCCCTTTTATTTTAGTTTAACCCCTAAAAAACACCGTAGTATTCATCTGAAAGAATCTGGCTAAGGATGTCTTATGATCGGAACTGACGGCGTATCTGAGTCACACCCCTACTATAAGCAACGGAAATGCCGTGACACAGGGGCTGAAAACGCTGCGGAATTCCCGGCGCCGGTGATGAACTTTTTTACGCTGACGTAATTTAGCCGACCGTTTCGGTCACTTTGCCTACCTTTTCTCTGAGTCATCGTCGACCCATCCTCGCTTCGTTAGCGATGACTATCGCTGGGTGCCGGCCCTTGAATTATGGGCTGCGAGATGATTCCGTCGATAAACTCCCCGCCTTAAAGGAAATCCCATGTTTAAAATATTGATCCTGTTCCTCACGTTGGCTTCATCACTGAATGCTTTTTCGGCCGAGGATCCGTGGCAGACGACACTCGATTCAATCGAAGCGAAGTACGAGGAGATCTACTGCTTTAAAGATTTAAAACGCGAACTCTTCGGCTGGAACTCCCACCGATCGATGAACCACGTTCGTAAAGGAATCGCGTCCCTGGGATCCACTCCGGCTCCCCAGGCCGCAAAAGATATTCTCTACTCTTACTTCGACTCAACCCGGGATATTCACGTGGGCCCTCGCTTTAAGACGAGTTCACCGAATTCGATCACCCGCCTTCCCTTTTCGATCCGGAGCGCCGGGGACGGGCATTACCTACTCGTCGGAATCGATCGTAAGGCCCTTCCCGAGGACGTATTTCCCTACCGGGTCGGAGACGAACTCATCACGATTGGCGGAAAGTCCGCCCAAGCGTGGGTGGATGAGTATCTCCCCCTATTCTATGCCCAGAAAAAAACGCAGCAGGCCCTAGCCGAACGTTACGCGCTAAACCACTACGACGTTCTCGGAAAGTCCATGCCGACCGGAATGGTAAAGGTCGAAGTCCGGCGTGCCGGAGACCGCGTCGTTACCGGCGTAAGCGTGAGCTGGATCCCTTCACCTAAAAAGAGTTCGCTCTCCGTTTCGCACGAGAACGAGGAACTTCGCGTTTCCGGAAAGGGGGCCGGCCTCGTCTCCGACCCTCGAATCGATGGAGAGTTCGTCGATGCGGACCCAATCGCAAACTACGGCAAAGTCGGAGCGAAGAAGC
The DNA here is from genome assembly GCA_025352185.1 of Oligoflexia bacterium. Classification (GTDB taxonomy): domain Bacteria; phylum Bdellovibrionota; class UBA1018; order UBA1018; family UBA1018; genus JACMQW01. The sequence continues at coordinate 7,006 of JANXTV010000407.1, read as the reverse complement.
CCTTTTTTCCGGGACTTGGAAAAATCGTTTGGGAATCGGCGGACACCGATCCTTACTACGCGTATACGTTCGAACTCCCGAACGGAAAACTCGGCGGTTACGTCCGGGTACCGACCTACTATCCCGCGGACATGATTCACGTCTCCACTCCGGGATTCTTTACGCTGATCGATCGATTCGTCGATGCGGGGATTTCGGTCCTCGTTTACGATCAGACGAATAACGGCGGCGGTTCTCTCCTCTACGCCTACGATCTGATGAGTGCTCTCATCGATCACCCCGTCGCTCCGAAAATGAAAACGGAATGGATTGCGAGCGAGACTCACCACGAATTTAGTCTGAAGTGGAGCGATCTACGGGACCTGGCGGTAAAAGCAAAAACCGATCCCGTTTCACTGAAGAAATTTCAAGAAGAGGTATTCTCCGACAAACTCGTCGACGCAGATTTTATCGACGACTTCATTTCGGAAGCGGACCATATGCTTAAACATATCGCGAAGCCGAAACACTCCCGTCTCGCCCCCCCGATTCCTTTCGAAGGCGTAAAATGGATTAAACCAAATTCGGGTAAACACTTTACCGGGCCGATCCTCATGCTGAATAATGAGCTTTCGATTTCTTCGGCCGACCTCACTCCCGCCCTTTTTCAAGATCTGGGAAGAGCCGTCATGTTCGGATCGAAAACGTCCGGCGCGGGAGCTTACCAAAACGGGTTTCTCGCTCCCGAGAAGAATCCCTATGAGCTCTACTATTATAGTATCTCGTTCGGAAAATTCACACGCCCTCACGGGGTCCCCGTCGAAACCTTCGGCGTACGCCCCGACATCGCGTATGACGTCACCCGTTCCGACCTCACGGATGGGATGAAGGGTTACCGGGAAGCCGTGACGAAGGCGCTCCTAAAGCTTACCCGCTAAAGGGAGCTCAGGGGCTTTCCCGTCCGCAGGGGACGGAATTCAAATTCGAAGGGTTTAAAGTGAAGCCAGATCGACAGCCAGATCCAGCTCGCTCGGCCACGTACTTTTTCGACGGCGATGGTGCCGAGAAATCGGCTGTCGTCGGAAAAGTCACGATTATCTCCCATGACGAAAATTCGACCCTCCGGAACTTCGTAGGGCCCAAAACTTTCGGAAACAAAATGATTTCGGTCGAGAATCACCCAATGGTCACTCCCGCCAATGGTTTCCTTCAGGACTTTCATTTCCGACTCGTCGAGTTTCGGATCTTTCAGTAAGTGGAAGATTTTTTTCTTCTCGTCGTCGCTCGGTTCGGTCGTCGTGATCGGTTGGTTATTCACGTAGAGTGTTCGGTCACGAATTGCGACTAAATCTCCGGCTAAGCCGATGACCCGCTTTATATAAGTGATCTCGGGATTCCGAGGGGATTCAAATACGATGATATCCCCGACGGCCGGCCCCCCCCTTTCGAAGAGGACCTTGGGTTCTCCGAAGTATTCCGAAAAAGGGAGATTAAACCGATACGCGAATTTATTTACGAAGACGTGATCACCGATCAGAATCGTCGGAATCATCGAGCCAGAAGGAATCTTAAAGGATTCGTAAAAGCTCGATCGCACGAGAAATACCAGGATCAGTGCGGCCGCGATCGATAAGGCGTGATCGATAATCGATCGCAGTTTCATCCGGTCCTAGTGAAGTACGGTTCCGATTCGTCCCGGTTTAAACGAGTTCTTTTCGGAGTCTCGCATATCGAACCACATCGAAAGCCAAATGACTTCGGCACGACCCGAAATGTTCTCGTAAGGAACGAGGCCCCAGAATCGGCTATCGTTCGAGAAGTCACGGTTATCGCCCATCACGAAGAGGAAGTTTTCCGGGATCTTCGCGGGTTCGAAATTCGTCGTATATTCGTTATTCGTATCGACTAGAATCTTATGTTCGTGTACGCCGTCGATTTTTTCTCTAAAAAGTCGCATATGGCTATCGCCGTAGCGGGGGTCGCCGATGTCTTTCAGCTGCGCGAGTTTCTCGTCACTCGTCGCCTCGGACTGTTCGAGCGGCTTTCCATTAATGAATACGACTTTATTTCGAACTTCGATCGTGTCGCCGGGAAGACCCATCACACGTTTAATGTAGTGAACGTCGGGTTCGCGGGGATAGAGGAACACGATGATATCGCCCCGCTTCGGAGCCTCGCGCTTCACTATCGTAACGGGCGCTCCGAAAAGATCTGAAAACGGAAGTTTTAATCCGAACGCAAATTTGTTCACAAAAATGAAATCGCCTACGTAAAGCGTCGGGATCATCGACCCGGATGGAATCTTGAACGGTTCGACGATCGAAGAGCGAATCGCGAAGACAATCAACAGCGCGACGGCGAGTTGCCAGATCTGCTCGAATATATACTTTAACTTCGTCCGGCCGGAACCTGACTCCTGGGTATCTGCGGACATAGAATTTCCCATCTTCGGTGTAACAGTCTCTTTCGACTCGTTCATGATTCGCCTACAATAACTCATATAGGACGCTCAGGAAAACCATGAAGACGCTCGACCGCTATATCGCTGCTCTTTTCTTAAAGAACCTCGCTATTGGTGCGTTCGGATTAACGATTATTTACCTGTTTCAACAGATTACCGGGATGCTTCTCGACGAGAATTACCCACTCCGCCAAGTCATTGCGTTCAATTTCTTCCAAATCCCCGCCGTTTTAGTCCAGATGATCCCCCCGTCGGTTCTGGTAGGCACCGTTTTGACGCTGTCTGGCTTAAATCGCTCGAACGAGCTGACGGCAATCTTTTCGATCGGAATCGGTCTGAAACGGGTGATGGCCCTCCTGCTCGTTTTCGTTTTTGCGATCTGCATCGGGACCCTCTTTCTCCAGGACAGCGTGCTCCCCGGACTCTTTAAACGGAGGACGAATTACTATTGGCGAGAGATGAAGGGCCGCACGGATTTCTATCTCGATATTAAGCAGAATAAGATCTGGTACCGCTCAAAAAACCTCATTTATAACCTGAAAGCGTTTGATTTAAAGACGCAGCAGATCCTGGGAATGACGGTCTATTCATTCGACGAACGCTTTAATCTCGTCCAAACCGTCGAGGCCGACCGGGCGCGATTCACACCCCAGGGATGGAAACTTGTGAACGGAACCGTCACGCAGTTCATGGAAAAAGATCCGTTTCCCGTGAACCAGAAGTTCAACGAGCTTCGCCTCCAGATCACGGAAACCCCGAAAGACTTCCAGGAGATCGAAAAGGAAGTCGACGGCCTGGGGCTCGGGGAACTGCGAAGCTACATCGAACGGAATCAGACGGCCGGCCTCGACGTGAAGTCCTACCAGGTGAAGTTCCACTCCCGGTTCAGTCTGAGTTTTATTCCTCTCGTGATGTGTATCCTCGCGGTTCCCTTTTCCGTGCGCGGACGCCGCGAAGGCGGAATGGCTAAAGACCTCGGGATTTGCCTAGGAATCACGTTTTTTTATTGGCTTTTCTATTCGATCGGACTATCCCTGGGAACGAATGGCGCACTGCCTCCTCTGGTCGCCGCCTGGGCTCCGACTTTGATTTTTACCGCCTTTGCGCTCGCGCTAGTCTCGCGCCAAGGCAAATAACCCCGAACCGATCTACCGAGCGTCATGGCTAAACTGAAGATCTACACCTACCCCGATAAGATTCTCACGCAGAAGGCTCTGCCGATCGTGCGCGTGGAAAAGTCTTACCGGAAACTTGCCGACGATATGCTCGAAACCATGTACGACGCCCCCGGAATCGGGCTGGCGGCGAACCAAGTGGGGATCCTCGAGCGCATTCTCGTCATCGACGTCGAATACGATTACGAGGAACTCACCGAAGATTTTAAAGTCCCGGCCGGTGCCGAAGTCTTCGGACGCAGCGTCGTTACCGGAAGAAAACCGATCATCATCATCAATCCCGAGATCACCCGTAAAGAGGGAAAGTTCTCCATGTCGGAAGGATGCCTTTCGGTTCCCGAGTTTACGGCCGAAGTTCCTCGCTTTAAAAAAATTACGATCGAATACCAGACGATCGACGGACTGACGAAGTCCCTCGATGCCGACGAACTCTTCGCCGTGGCAATCCAACACGAAATGGATCACCTCGAAGGAAAATTATTTATTGACCGCCTTTCGCCCCTAAAAAAGGAAATGGCGCAGAAGAAACTTCGAAAAGAACGCGCTGAACGAGAAGAAATGGGTGATTTCGGATATGGCCACGACGGTCTGACCGATCCCCGCGAGGCGAAAAAGAAAGGGTTTTAACCCATGCGAATCGTCTTCATGGGCACGCCCCATTTTAGCCTACCCGCCTTAGAAAAAATCCATGCGCGGCACGAAATAGTCGCCGTCTACACGCAGCCCGATCGCCCGGTGGGGCGCGGCCTCGAAATGAAATTTTCGGTGGTAAAGGAACGCGCGCGCGCGCTCGGACTCGAAGTGCGCCAACCCGAGAAGCTGACGGCGCCAGGAGAATACGAAAAACTCGCGGAGCTGCGCCCCGACGTCATTGTCGTCGTCGCCTACGGTCAGATCCTTCGCCAAAATGTACTCGACCTACCTAAGGTCGGATGCATTAACATCCATTCCTCACTCCTTCCGCGGTGGAGAGGAGCCGCCCCAATTCACCACGCGGTGCTTGCGGGCGATACCGTATCCGGCGTCACGACGATGAAGATGGTGCGTGAACTCGACGCGGGCGATATTTACGAACAAATCGAAACTAAAATCGGACCCAGGGAAACTGTGGGTTCGCTCCACGATCGACTCTCTCTCCTCGGGGGGGACCTCATCCTCACGACGATTGACGGACTCGCCGGCGGCACCCTTCGCGGAATCCAGCAGGATGTCACAAAGGTCACAATCGCCCATAAACTCACGAAAGAAATGGAAGGGCTCGATCCCTCGGCGAGCGCGGTCGAACTCGACCGAAAGGTACGCGCTTTAAATCCGTGGCCGGGCACTAGTTTCGTTCTCGTCCTCGGAGAAAAAACGGAACGCATTAAGGTGCGTCAAACGGAGTTCCATACCACTCTCGCCAGCCACCCGGGCCGGTTAGAAGAGCGCGCCGGAATGCTGATTTTCGGCACAGCGCAGGGTGCACTCGAAATCGTTAAACTTCAGCCCGAAGGGAAAAAGGAAATGGACGCATCCCAGTTCCTAAACGGCCTACGGGGACGTGGAATCAGCCTGCCTCTTCAGGTACGCTCGAGCTGATGAAAAAAACCTCTCCTCTCTGGAAGCGTCTGAAGGCGAAAGCCTTCGAGGACGGAGTGATTGCGCCCTCTCTTCTTTCTTCCGATTTCTCCTGTCTCGGGGATGAAATAAAATCGGTCGAGAAAGCAGGCGCCGAGTGGCTCCACGTCGACGTGATGGACGGGCATTTCGTTCCGAACCTCACGATCGGGCCGGTCGTCGTGAAATCGATCCGCAAGCGGACGAAGTGCTACATCGACTGCCACCTGATGGTCACGAACCCCGAGGCTTGGGTCGACGGATTCGCCGATGCGGGCGCCGACTGCATTACCGTCCACGCCGAATCGACGGCGCACCTGGATCGCCTCCTGCACCGAATTCGGGAGCGGGGATGTCACGTCGGCGTTTCGATAAATCCCGCAACACCGGTTTCGGCGATTGAAGAAGTTCTACCGCTCATCGACCTCGTACTCGTCATGAGTGTTAATCCCGGATTCGGTGGGCAAAAGTTCATCCCGTCCTCCTTAAAGAAAATTCAGCGGCTCGTCGATCTCCGCCGCGGCCACGATTTTATGATCCAAGTCGACGGCGGAATTCATTCGGAGACCGCCACGGCGGTGCGCGAAGCCGGAGCCGACTGCTTCGTGGCCGGTTCCGCTATCTTCGAGGCGAAGAACCGCACGAAAGCTTTTAAGACGCTGACGAAAGCGATCGAACAAGGAAATTAAAGCGATGAAGCCGTTTCAACTCGGAAAAGATTCGATCAGTCTGGAAGCCATCCGCGAAATCGCCCTCTTTAACCGGAAAGTCGTGCTGACGAATTCTGCGAAGGCGAAGATTAAAACTGCGTATCGGTACCTCGAAGAACGAACCCGAGACGGTGAAACCATTTACGGAGTGAATACCGGCTTCGGCCTGCTTTCAAACGTGCGTATTCCCGAAGAAGACCTCGAGGAACTTCAGTATAATCTCCTTCGTTCGCATTCCGTCGGGACTGGAAATCCGATCTCTATCCCGGCTTCGCGCGCGATGCTCTTTCTACGCGCGGCGAACCTCTCGCACGGCCACAGCGGCGTAAGGGTAGAACTCGTCGAGCAGTGTCTCCGCCTCCTAAATTCTGGGATTACTCCGTGGGTTCCCGAACAGGGGTCCGTGGGAGCGAGCGGGGATCTCGCGCCGCTCTCGCACCTTTCGCTCGTTCTAATCGGTGAGGGTCGCGCCTATTACCGCGGTAAACTCATCGACGGAAAAAAAGCTCTCAAGGCTGCCCGGATTAAACCCATTCGCCTCGGGCCGAAAGAGGGGCTCGCCCTCATTAACGGAACTCAGTTCATGACCGCGCTCGGAGTCCTGGCGCTTCTCGATGCCGAGTACCTATGCGACGTCGCCGATTTTTCGGGCGCGATTTCGGTCGAAGCGCTGATGGGTACCGTTTCGGCGTTCGATCCCGAAATCCAACTCGTCCGCGGTCACCCCGGCCAGATTCACGTCGCCCGCCGCTTACGCGAAATACTTTCTCCGAAAGGAAGCGAGTCGGAAATTGCCCATAGCCACGAGGGCTGCGGAAAAGTTCAGGATCCGTACTCACTCCGGTGCATGCCCCAAGTCCACGGCGCTTCACGGGATACCCTACGTTTCGTTCGCGAAGTCCTGGAGCGCGAAGTAAATGCCGTCACCGATAATCCGCTCGTCTTTCCGCCCTCCGGCGGGAAAAAAGGGAAAGTCCTTTCGGGCGGAAACTTCCACGGCCAGATCGTTTCAATCGCGATGGATGCCCTTTCGATCGCCACCGCAGAAATCGCGAGTATCTCCGAACAACGCATCGAAAAACTCA
>JANXTV010000398.1 GCA_025352185.1 Oligoflexia bacterium | reverse complement strand
ATCTATTCTTAAAAAACTAGAAGTGAAGCCCACCGTAAAGAAAATCTGATGGAGCATCCGATGACTGAGTCTGATTTAAGCAAAACCACTAAGGCCAGCGGTAAGAAAAGGCCCATCGACCTCGATACCCATGACCATTTCGAGTTTAAGAAGAAGCTCGCCGCCCAGATTAAGTCTCGGGAATCCGAGATCCGCGAATGGTATTCACTCCGGGCGAAGGAAGCCCCTCCCCCTATTTATTCTTCCGTCGACCTCAGGGATTCGGGATATAAAATCGCTCCCGTCGACAGTAATCTCTATCCGGCTGGATTTAATAATATTTGTGCGGAAGATAACCGCACGGCCCCCCCTATTTTTCGGGAACACTTAAAAACTCGGGCTGCCCGTCACGGCGTGAACGATCCTAAACGCATCCTCATTATTCCCGAGTTCCATACGACGAACCTGTATTACCTCGAAAACCTCCACTACCTGAAGACACTCGTCGAGACTGCCGGTTTTGAAGTCCGGGTGGGTTGGATTTCCGATCCGGAAATCGCCCCGGGAACGATACTAAAATCGGTCACCGAAAAAGAAATCGCCGTTACTCCCCTCCGAGTTGAAAACGGGAAGGCCGTCGTCGGAACCGGCGCGGACACCTTTCTCCCGGACGTTATCCTCCTGAATAACGACTTCTCGGGAGGGTATCCGCCCGTCCTCGATCAGATCACCCAACCTATCCTCCCGTCGCATCGCCTCGGTTGGCATACCCGGAAGAAGAGTGAACACTTTCGGCACTATAACCGACTCGCGAAAGAATTCGCCGAAGTTGCCGGTATCGATTCGTGGATTTTCACGATCGAGACCGAGGAAGTAGCGGAGGTGAACTTTAACGACGATATCGGAATTGACCGAGTGGCTGCGGCCGCCGAGGGTATTCTCGCCCGCACTCGGGAAGCCTTCGTCTCCCGGGGAATAACGACCGAACCATTTGTCTTCGTGAAAAATAATGCCGGCACCTACGGAATGGGGATCATGGTCGTCCATTCCGCCGAAGAAATCCGTACGATGAATCGCCGGGCTAAAAATAAAATGTCCGTCGGTAAGAATAAGCGCGCCATCGATGGGGTAGCGGTCCAGGAAGGGATACCGACGGCGACCCTGGTCGACCGACTTGCCTCCGAACCAGTGATTTATCTCTTTGGGTGCGAGCTCATTGGGGGGTTCCTTCGGACTAACACCGAGCGTGGAATCGAAGAAAATCTAAATTCCCAGGGGATGGTCTTCCGGAAACTCTGTATGAGCGACCTCCGGGATGATTCCGACGAACCGACGGCCGAAGAGACCCTCCTCGAGCTCGTTTATGGCTCAGTAGCCCGAATTTCCGCCCTGGCGACGGGGCTTGAACTGAAAGAACGACTAGGCCCGCAGGCCTAAATACGGTAATCCGTGCCGGAGGTCCCCGTTATGAAAAACGTCTTCCCTAATGCACTCGCCTGTATCGGAAATACGCCGATCGTACGCTTAAATCGCGTCGCGAAAGGTTCACCCGCGAACTTCTTCGGAAAACTCGAGTTTATGAATCCGGGTGGTTCGGTGAAAGACCGAATCGGTTTTTACTTAATCGAAGACGCCGAGAAAAAGGGAGAACTAAAGCCCGGCGGAACCGTGATCGAAGCGACGAGTGGAAATACCGGGATCGGGCTCGCGATGGCGGCGTCGATTAAAGGGTATAAAACTCTCTTCGTGCTTCCCGAAAAAATGTCGGCCGAAAAAATTAACTTCCTCCGCGCTTTTGGCGCCGAAGTCATGATCACCCCGAGTGGGGTAGAACCGACCGATCCACGGTCCCACTATTCAGTCGCGCGAAGAATGGCAAAAGAGACGCCGAACTCCTTTCTCGCAAACCAGTACGATAACCTCGCTAACCGACGGGCCCACTATGAAAAAACGGGACCCGAAATCTTCGAACAGTTTCCCGAGATTGACGCGTTCGTCGCCGGGATGGGCACCGGGGGTACGATAACCGGTACGGGCGAGTATCTAAAAGAAAAGAAGCCTTCGGTAAAACTCATTTGCGCCGATCCCATCGGATCGATCATTCTCGATGTATTCGAGAACGGAAAGCAGACGAAACCGGGTGGTCCCTATAAAGTCGA
>JANXTV010000384.1 GCA_025352185.1 Oligoflexia bacterium | reverse complement strand
CGCTGCGGATACGACCTCGATACGCCTTGCGATGACGGCGACCACGGTTCCCACACCATGGGATCGATCGTCGGGAGCGACGGCGATAAAAACGTAATCGGTATGGCACCGAAGGCCCAGTGGGTCGCTTGCCGAAACATGGATGGCGGCGCCGGAACTCCGGCAAGCTACATCGAATGCTTCGAATGGCTCCTCGCTCCGTACGCTTACGGCGCGAACCCAATGACCGACGCCGATCCGACGAAAGCCCCGCACATCATCAATAACTCCTGGGGTTGCCCAGAAGAAGAAGGATGTTCTTCGGATGAAATCGCTCCGTCGCTCACCGCGATGAAAGCAGCCGGAATCCTCGTCGTGGTCTCCGCCGGAAACGACGGCCCCGGATGCAGCACGATTAAAGATCCTCCAGCGTGGCACTCGGCCCTGACCCTCTCGGTCGGCGCTTACGATCACCGTAAAAATGAAATCGCGGACTTCTCAAGCCGTGGACCTTCGAAAATCGACGGTGAAATCGGTCCCGACGTCGTCGCTCCCGGAGTGGCGATTCGCTCTTCCGTTCCCGGTAAGAAATATGCCGGCGGATTCATGTGGAGCGGTACCTCGATGGCCGGACCGCACGTCGCGGGCGCGGCGGCACTCCTCTGGAGCGTACGCCCCGAGCTGATCGGCGATATCGATAAGACGACCGAAATCCTGAAGTCGACCGCCATGGCGAAAACCTCATCCGAAAAATGCGGTGGTATCGAAGGAACGGCCATTCCGAATAATACTTTCGGAATGGGCTTCATCGACATCATGAAGGCAATCCAAATGGCATCCGGTGAGACGGCCCCGCCGACCCCACCGACGCCTCCTACTCCGCCAACGAAGAACCCAACCTCGAAATGGCCTTCGGGCGTTCGCGGCCGCGTTCGGAAGTAATTCACACCGAAAATAAGTAACGAAAGGGCTCCGGGGTTTCCCCGGGGCCCTTTTTTATGAAATGCTGGGGATGAGGACTATGAGCGAAAACTCCAGCGATCGCCGCAAAATAGAAGACCTCGCTACTCTGGCCACCTTCCTGGACTCGAGGTTCCCGACGCCGTTCGGGATTCGCATCGGGTGGGACGGCATTATCGGGTTAATCCCGGGCATCGGGTCCGTGATCACTACCGCCCTCTCGGCCATCATCGTATTTCAAGGGATCCAACTCGGAGCTTCGGCATTCGTCGTCCTTCGAATGATCCTGAATATCGTGATCGACGATGTGATCGGGGCAGTCCCATTCTTCGGATGGATCGGGGACTTCTTCTGGAAGTCGAATGAGAAGAACGTGCGCCTCCTCGAGGCCTATCTCGTCTCCCCCGTCACGACGAACCGGAATTCGCGCCTCCTCATCGGGGGTCTCGTCGGGGTCGCCTTCTTCGCCATCAGCGCACTCCTCCTTTTTGCGGGACTCCTCACTTATATGACCGTTCTCTATATCTATACGCTCGCATCGGGGCATCTGAAGTAACCGAGTGAATAAAAAAAAGCCGACGGAGTTTTCTCCGCCGGCTTCACTCTTTTTCGATTCACTTGAACTAGAAGTTCATGATGCTTCCCTTGCAGTCCTTAGCTTCCGAGGATGCTCCCCAAATAAAATAGCTCGTATATTTATCCGCACTCGCACGGACGTTCTTCAGGCCCTTTTTATTCACCGCTAGGTGGAGGAAGTTATTACTTCCGTGGCTGACTTCAGCCATAACCGGATAGGTAGAACCTCGAGATTGGGAAAAACGAACCGTAATCCGATCGGTTGCTCCCGGACGATCGTTTTGATTATTTTCAGGGTCGGTTCCGTAATAAACATAACCTACGGCGATCTGATTTCCACCCGCCTCCACTGCGTCCTCCCAAACCTTCTGTTCAAAAAAGAGGTTTATGTTGGTCGGACGATTCCCGTTTGAGTCAATGGAAGCGAGTCCCGGACATTCGAAAACGATGTACGGGTCGGAAGCAAGATGACGTCCGGTAAAGATCGATTCATGTTTCGCGACCGGAGTCCCGGTTGCGCAGCCGGAAATACTAGTCGCCAGGAGAACTAAAAGTACGCTTCGATTCATCATAGAAATATCCTTCACTAAATTTTTTAGGATTGAGCACGGGCACCCTTGCTTCTCTATTCTAAAGGTCGAATTCCCACCTTCGCAACGGCATTTCGTGCCGCGTCCGAGGCGCCAAACCCCTGCCGGTTAGCAACTTCAACATTTTTTATACGGAATTTAGGGCTCCTTGAGCGTAATCTGCCTTCATGTCCCACTCTGGAAAGGGTTCGCTGAAAGTCATCCTCTTCGCGCTCCTCGCGAATTTAAGTATAGCGGTCGCGAAATTTATCGGCGCGTACCTAACAAAAAGTGCGTCGCTCCTCGCGGAAGCAATCCACAGTCTCGTCGATTGCGCGAATCAGGGGCTATTGCTCGTCGGGAAAAAGAAGTCCGAAAAAGCGCCCGATGAAAAATATCCCCTCGGTTACGGACGAGAAACTTTCTTTTGGTCTTTCATCGTCGCGATCTTACTTTTTTCAATGGGCGGTCTATTCGCGATCTATGAAGGGATACATAAACTCGAATCTCCCGAGCCGATAACCCATCCGGTGATTGCACTCGGAA
>JANXTV010000348.1 GCA_025352185.1 Oligoflexia bacterium | reverse complement strand
CCGTGAATTTCGTAAAGAACAGTTACGGAAAAGGGGCATTAAACGCGATTAAAACGGGGCTGCATTCCGCGAAGGCGGAGTACGTGGTCGTGACGATGGCGGACCTTTCGGATCCTCCGTCGGTGATTAATACGATGTTCGCTCGCGCCGAGAGTTCGAAAGCGGACGTGATTTGCGGATCTCGGTACATGACGGGCGGCTCGCAGGCGGGCGGCGGAGTGTTAAAAAGTTTCCTTTCGCGCACCGCGGGATTAACCCTCCATTGGTTCGCACGGATCCCCACCCACGATTCAACGAATAGTTTTAAACTCTACCGAAAGCGCGTGATCGATTCGATCCCGATCGAAAGCCAAGGCGGCTTCGAACTTGGCCTCGAACTCGTCGTGAAGGCCTACGGTCTCGGCTATAAAGTCGAAGAAGTGCCGACGTCCTGGACCGACCGAAGCGGCGGGCAGTCCCGGTTTAAGCTCATCGAATGGTTGCCCTCGTACCTAAAATGGTACTTCCTCGCGTATCGACTCGCTTTCGGGCGGCTCATCAGCGTGTAATGACTGGAGTTTTAGATCAGTTTCGGCTTGTCGCCTGAGTTTAACGATATTGATATCGATCAGTATATCGTGCTACCATCTAAATATGACCGTTAAAGTTTCCCCGAAGTATCAAGTAGTGATCCCCGAAGAAGTCAGGAAAGCACTCGGCTTAAAAGCGGGCGCGCAGGTGAACGTAATCGCAAAAGGAAAGATCGCGTACATCGTGCCGGTGGTATCGCTCAAAGAAATTCAAAAGGAACTGCACGGTCGTTTAGACCAGAAGGATCTTCGCGATAAGAAGGATCGCTTTGAATGAGTGTTCCGGTAGTTCTTGATTCTTCCGTCTGGATTGAAATTCTCACGGGCGGACCCTTAAGACAAAAATGCGAAGAATTTTTTAAAAGTAATCGACGAGTCTTCGTCCCCGTAGTGGTCCTCTTCGAAGTCTACCGGAAAGTTTCAAGGCAGGTTTCTGAAGACCAAGCTCTGTCGGCAGTGACGACCCTTTCTCAGCACTCGGTGTTGAATCTTGAACCGAGCACGGCCCTGACCGCGGCCGACCTTTCTATTCAGCATGGTATCGGAATGGCCGACAGTATGATTTTAGCTCACGCTTTTCTATCCGGCGCCATTCTCGTTACTTTAGATAACGATTTTTCGAACATTCCCGGAGTGACGGTTATTCGCTGAGAGTCAGTGCATATTCGACGCCGCGATCGCGTCGCGAATCGTCTGGAGTACTTCGGTCGCCCGCAGGTTTCGTCCGAGGATGCGTTCGACGCGCGAAGGGTCGCCGATAATTTCTGGAATATCGTCCGGGCGTGAGGCGCCCTCGGTGATTTGGTCGATCAGCGCGTCCGCCTCCCGGGGGTGGATTTCCTTTAGCGCGCTCTCGAGGAGGAACGCGATTTCTACGCCCTCGCCCGAACAGATGTTTAGAATGGCGGGCGCCGGCCCACCGGAGGCGGAAACGCTGGACGAATCCGCGTCGTCCAGCCGGTCAGCGCTAGTCGCGCCACCGGCCTCCGCCGACGGCAACGACGCAATCCGCAGGAGCGTCAGGCAAACATCCCGAGAATCGAGGTAATCCCGGAGGTTCGAAAGTCCGGGTACATTCTTTAAATCTTTTTCGCGCGCCCGGCGCAGGATCGATTGGAGCACGTAGTGCGAGGGTTGGAGCGGTGCAATTAATCCGAAGACGCGCGCGATGGCGAGCGGAGTTTTCGTCCCGGCGCAGAGTTTCGTCAGCGCCCGTTCGCCCTCGAGCTTCGTCGTGGCGTAGACCGAACGAGGTTTCAGCGCGTCGGTCTCGAGGAGACGACCCGCCTTCGGCGCGTAGAGGTGACCCGTGCTGACGTAAATCACGCGGGGAATGAGCTTCGCGGTGTGGGCGCACTGAATAAACGTTTCGACCGTCGAGTGCGTATCCGTCACATTCGTCTTCCGCGCATCTTCCGGGTCTTTCTCGCAGCCCGGGACCGAAACCATCGCCGCCATCTGGAGGAGCGTCGCCGTACCTCCGGGATAAACGTCGGAGAGCTTACTCCCGAGTTCCCGCTTTAATCCCGCCGAGTCTTCGAGGCGTGAAACGAGGGGAGTCGCGGTGAGCGCGAGCTGTGTGGCCGCGCCGGACACGTAGCGACCGAGGCTCCCGTTCGCACCATTATAGAATACGGTACCCTTCACGATTCTATCTTTACGAGACGCTTCGTCCGGTGTTCCCACGCGATCGCAAAAATTCCGAGGAAGGCGCTCGAGACTTCGGCGAAATTCGTATTACTCTCGCCGCGAACTCGGTTCCGGAAATAAATCGGAAACGTGAGGATCTTCATATTCGAACGCAGGAGCTGCGAGAGGGATTCCGAGAGGTAAATATAACCCTCGTGTTTCTGGTCGAGGGTGAGCAGCACCTCGAGCGCGCGCGGAGTGTAGAACCGGAACCCGTTCGTATAATCGGGGAGCTTCCAGTCGATTAAAACTCGGGCGAGGAGGTTAGCGCAGAACGAGAGGATCCACCGGGAAAGGGGCCACCCTTCGATTTTACCGTCGGGATAGCGACACCCGAGCGCGACGTCGCCACCGGTTTTTAAGAGCG
>JANXTV010000342.1 GCA_025352185.1 Oligoflexia bacterium | reverse complement strand
CTCGTATTCGGCGTTCGACTTATGTTCGAGATAACTGAGATTTTCGGCAGAAGAATGATCGGCGACTCGCGACCGAACGGGAAAGGCGAGTTCTAGCTCGTCATTATCGAGATCTGCCGCCGTCCGACGCGCGAGTTTATTTTTTTCGCGAACGACATTCACCGCCTCGTCGTAATTTAGGTAAGCCTCGTTAAAGAGCCCGTCGAAGCTTTCCCCGGTGCCGAGGCCATCGATTTTCTTTGCGGCTTTTGCGACGGAAAAGACGTTCATCTCGTTTCCGAAGAGAGCGAGGTCATTCATCGATTCGGAGCCGTAAACTTTCGAAACGATTTCCTTAATTTTTCCGTCGAACTGCGGAAGTAAACCTTCGATTTTTCCGAATAGTTTCTCTAATTCGGGGGTGAAAGTCCCGTCCGCCTTCATCTTCGTGAGTTCGCGCGAGAAAACGTCGTGGAATAGACTTACGTTTACGAGATCCTCCCGGAGGACTTGATCAAACCTAAGTACCCGCATCGCCCGGCGATAGTGGGGCATCCAGAGTCTGCGAAGCGAATCCCAGAGGTACCCCGCAGCGGATGGATTGAGTTTCTTTCCCGTCGATTCCGCGAGCATCTTTTCGAGCATCTTTCGCTCCCCTTCGAGGAGAAACCGCTCGACCGACGCCGTCTGCGAGTTCTTTAAATTCAGGTCGCAGTAAATCACGGGTGTTTCCGCTCGCGCGAAACCCGCGAGGAGGAGGTAAAGGGCAACGGCGGAACGGCGGAATAAAAAGGTCATGGATATTCATCGGTTGAAAGGCAGGTCCGCTTTAAGGGCGAGGGGCCTCGGGGGCCCGTAAAAACGCGGTGCGGCGTATTCTATAGCCCCTTAACTTTTTTGACGTCGATACCGATAAATCTTAAGATGCCGCGGAAGTACGCCGTCCTCCATCAGTTTGTCGTCGACCTCGATCGCCTCCTTACGGAAGCGGAATCGGCGTTTTCGAACCTCCAGCAAGCCGCGACTCCGGCCCAACCGGAAATTCTCGCCCTCTTTCGCCCGATCCACAGTTTAAAGGGGATCTGCGGGATGGTCGAAGATTCGAAACTCCTCGTGCGTGCGTTTCATTTATTTGAAGACGCCCTCCCGCCGCTCCTTCCCGTACGCTCGGCGAAAAATCCTCCGAAATCGAACTGGATTCCGGCGGGCGAGGCGACCTTTAAAATGGCGCGCGAAGTGGAACAAATCATCCGTATGAAGCTCGATCTTTGGAAGCGCCTGGGCGCCGATGAGAACGAGTCGCGCGGACTCGTCGTGAGTTTTCTCAATGGCGGCACCGAAGAAAAAGTTTGGATCCCGATCACGGGCCTCGTCGGACTCGCGACGCGCGAGAAATCCGGCCCGGCCGTCGCGTTTGCGACCGTCGGCGATTCGGCGGGATGCGTGGAATACCTACTCATCGGCGAGGTCGCCGAAGGGATTATCGCCTTGAACTTCACGTCGATCCTTTCCTCCGGCACCCGGCTCGACGCCGTGCAGGGCGGAGTGCCCTATTCCTTTAAGGAATGGTGGTCGGCCTACCAAAAAAAGTCCGGCCAGACCCGCGCTCGGCGCGCGGCTTAACGTCTGCTTTTTCATACGGAATTCGTTCCGGGAATGTCCCGTGATCGGGTATTCTTTCCGTATTCTATGAAAACTAAAATCTCGTCTTCTTCCGTCTTCCAGAAGTTCGTGATGGGACTGACCGGCCTGCTCCTCGTCGGGTTCGTTGTCACCCACCTTTCCGGAAATCTCTTCCTACTCCAGAAAGAGGGAACGCTCTTTAATGCTTACGCGCACAAGCTCGAGAGTCTCGGGCCACTGCTCTACCTAGCAGAAGTCGGTCTCGTCGTTTTCTTTCTCACCCATGCGGTAACCGGAATTCGACTCGCGTTTAAAGCCCGCGCCGCAAAGCCTAAAAAGTACGAGGGCGCGCGGTCGAAAGGGGGAAACTCGAAGTGGGGGATTGCCTCGAATAATATGGCGATAACCGGTTCGCTCCTCCTCGTTTTTCTCATCCTCCACGTGATCCATTTTAAATTCGGTCCGGGGATGGCCGAGGGATATGTCACGAAGCTATCCGACGGCACCGAGACGCGGGATCTTCACCGCCACGTCGTCGAGCAGTTCAAGCAACCCGTAATCATGGCCCTTTACGTAGCGGTAATGGCGACTCTCGCGGTCCACCTGCGGCACGGTGTTTGGAGTGCGCTCCAGTCGCTCGGGCTCACGCGGGAAAATAACTCCAGGAAACTCTACCTGATCGGCGGCGCACTCGGCGCGGTCGTGGGCATCGGAT
>JANXTV010000326.1 GCA_025352185.1 Oligoflexia bacterium | reverse complement strand
TTCCGATTCGGAACCACTAGTGGGAAGCGCGGACCCGAGTTTACGTATACGGGCGTTGCTCGAACCAAAACTTACCGCTCTCTTTCCCTCGGTTTCACTCGGGTCCACGCCCGTAGCCGAAAAGGCAGTACCGACGAATTTTCCGAGTGTGATTTGGGAACTGTTTAATCCTAAAATTCTCGTCATCGGATCTTCTACGGGAGGACCGACCGTCCTCGAAAAGATCTTTGCGGAACTAGCGCTCCCGCTCCGCTGCCCGATTCTCATTACCCAGCACATGCCCCCTGTCTTCACGGCAACGCTGGCCGAACGACTTACAAAAATCAGCGGTATCCCCGCCGCCGAAGCCGTGCACGGTGCGGTCCTCGAATCCGGCCGTATTTACATCGCGCCGGGAAATTTTCACCTTAGCCTCGCGGGGACACGTGAACGCACAACCCTAGTGATCGATCAAGGACCGCTCCAAAACTCGGTGCGGCCCGCCGTCGATCCACTCTTCTCAAGCGCCGCTACGCTCTTCGGAGAAAAATGCTTAGGAATCGTCCTCACGGGAATGGGGGCCGACGGAAAAATAGGAGCCGAAAGCATTAAACGTGCGGGAGGCTCCGTGATCATCCAAAGTGAGAGTACGTGCGTGGTCTTCGGAATGCCCGGCGCGGTAATGGCCTGCGGCGCCTACGATAAAATCCTGAGCCCAGACGAAATTATTGCGGAACTCCAATCTAAAGTCGCATCTAAAAAAATAACGTCAACCGGAATGCCGTCCGCGGGAGGAGTTTCCTATGCTTAAAATTTTAATGGTCGACGATACAAAATCAGTGCAGGCGTTCGTAAAAGCACTCCTCGCGAAAGCACCGGGCATCGAAGTGACCAGTGTCTATAACGGACTCGAAGCCGTAGAACTGCTCAAACAAAAATCTGATTTCGATTTAATTCTTCTCGATTGGGAAATGCCAAAAATGGATGGCCCTACCGCGTTTGTAGAATTCAAAAAAATGGGCGTGAAGACCCCTACCGTCATGATGACTACGAAAAATTCACCCGAAGATATCATGAAAATGCTCGAACTGGGCGTGGCCGAATATCTCATGAAGCCCTTCACGATCGACATTCTCTTCGAAAAAATTGAGACCGCTACGGGAAGAGGTTTTTCCTATGCAGCTTGATCTAATCCTGTCATTTTTTGCGAAATTTATCGAAACGGAACTCGGAATCGTCTACGCCGAGCATAATTATTTCCAGCTTCAGAACCGCCTCGAAGAAATCGCAAAACTGCAGGGCAAGGCTTCGCTGGTAGAACTTTACGATACCGCCCAACAAGGTATTTCGGGCCACTTTCGCCAACTCCTACTCGACGTCGCGACGAATAACGAGACTTCGTTTTTCCGAGATCCGAAAGTTTTTAAGGCAATCGAAGGAGTGCTACTCCCCCATTTCCTGGTTACTCGACCCTCCGGAAAAATTCGAATCTGGTCCGCCGCAAATTCAACCGGACAAGAAGCCCTTTCGACCGCCATGCTCATCCTGGAACAAGGAATCAAGCAATCCCGAACTTACAATTTTGAAATTCTGGGAACCGATATCTCGGAGCGAGCACTATCGAAAGCGAGGGCCGGATTCTATACCCAACTCGAAGTTCAACGAGGACTCCCCGCACCGCTGATGATCAAATACTTTAAAAAGGATGAGCTCGACCGATGGGGAGCCAGCCAGGATCTCCTCCGTCACATCACGTACAAGACCCTCAATCTGAAGCAATTTTTCACCTTTCCCGATAAGTTCGATTTAATTCTGTGCCGTAACGTTCTGATTTACCAAAGTGTGCCGGGAAAAATCGAGATCCTTAAGAAAATCTCTGAGAACCTGGCGCCCAACGGATACCTGATCATGGGCTCCGGCGAAAGTATGCTCGGCCTCTCGAACGATTTTGATCAAACGGTCGTAGACGGAGCGGTACTCTACCGAAAGAAAGATAAAATGCTCATGGCGGCGTAGCCTGGCTTTTAAACAACTGAGATAAACACTATGAACACAAAACCTACGTTACTAAAAGGCACTCTACTCATTACCGACGACGAACCCGGCATAGTCGATGTCCTCCGAGAGATTCTCGAACCTAGAGTCGAACGAATTTTTACCGCCTCAAATGGAAAAGAAGCCTTCGCGATCCTTAAGCGAGAAACCGTCGATGCCGTTTTATCCGACATCCAAATGCCCCAAATGACCGGCCTCCAGCTTCTCGCCGAGGTTCGACATATGGGTCTCCAACTCCCTTTCGTAATCATCACCGCGTTTGGTGAACAGAAAAATCTCCTCGAGGCAATTCGCTTAAACGCGACGGATTTTATTTCTAAACCGTTTACTCACCGAGATGTGAGCGAAGTAGCGGTTGCGGCCTTAGAGCTGGGAATCGCTCAGCGGATGCTCGACCATGAAATGGAACACGCTTTCGCAAATTCAACCCTCAGCCCCGATGAAGTGATTCGGATTCGGGAACGAAAGAAGGCTGTTCTCCAACTGAAATCGACGAACGCGCGACTCCGTCGAGCCGCCTGAACTTGGTCGATGGTCTAACCGCTCGCAATGGCCTTCGGTAAATGCCGATCTAACGTGACCAGATTTTTTTCGAGTCTAGCCATGAACGGATACTCGGACAGCGAGTTTCCGAGTAAATAAAGCGTAATTCGCGTGAGCACGAAATGAGAGAACGCGAGCCGGGTCGAAGTGTCCCACTCGGCGCCCGAAAACTGGATTCCATCTGCCTTTACGAGCGAACGCATTTCGGCATTCATCTTATCGTAACCTTCAATGACCCGAGTCTCGTCCATGAAGCAGGCGAACTCGATCAGATCCCGTTGGGGATACTGAATCGTCGCAAGTTCCCAATCGAAAATTTTCACTTCCCCTGAATTTAAAAGCGCGACGTTTCGGGCGCTAAAGTCGTTATGGGCGACCGTTTTCAAATGGGTAAGGTCTAGATTATCGGACGTCCTTAAACAGTCGATGGCGTCTCGAATAACGGAAAGGATTTCGGCGTCCGGACCGAGCTCGTCTTCGAGGGCCGCGAGGGCGGGTGCCGAAAAGGCAATAATCCCATTAACATCTTGTTCGAAAATGGTCGGCAATTCGGCGGCGTGAAGGATATTCTGGGCTTTCCGAACTTCTTTTACCGCGAGGAGAATCGTTGCGTCGGTCCACTCGGGAGTTCCCCGGTCCGCGTCGATCGAGCGGAGGTCCATCCGGTCGAGGTACTCCATCGCGATTACGTAAGTCTCCGACTCAGGATCGGCGTAGCCCCCGAGAAACTTCGGCATCGCCTGGTAATTCTCTTTCGCGAGGGTTTCGTAGACTTCGAGTTCCCGGCGGTGAGAATGAACAAATTCTGAAAAATTTTGGTAGCGCGCGAACTCTTTCGAGAGTTTCGGGCATACAATTCCCGTAAGTCGGTGGAGCGCTGAGAGCAGATCTTGGTCCGTGGCTTTACTTTTCACCAGTACTTTTTCGGCGGGGACTGCATCCGATGCCTGACATTCCCAGAGCGAAAAACCGATCGGCTTCGAGCGACTTTCGGAGGCGATTTTAGAGAGCAGTCCCGTCTCGGCGGTAAGTGCACGCACCATTTCGACCCGCGCGTAGCGGCCGCCTAATACGTCGTCGCGTACGAGCTTAAAGCTTTCGAGGGGCGATAGGCGCTTCAGCGGGCGATTCCGTCCGAGGCGTTCGTGGGCAATGGCAAACTGTCCACTCACCATCGCTGAAATGGTGGAAATCTCCAGGGCCAAGCAAAACCCCGCGATCAATTTCGCAAAATCTTCAACTTTACCCGCTCCCGCACATCCGGCGATCTCCAGCATCTTTTTCTGGTGCGGGAGTGCGGTACCGCCGCCTACCGTCCCGATCACGAGACGGGGTAATATGAGTGAACAGTAGAGACCTCGCTCGTGTTTCTCGAACGCCAGGACCCCGATAGCCGACTCGTGGACCGAAGCAATATCCTGCCCAGTCGCCGCAAAAATGCCCGCGATTACATTTGAAACATTGAGGCTCGTGCCCACCATGCCACCCAGGGTGACCATTGAAATCGAGCGCTGATACCACCGGACGATATCGTCGGACGTTGTCTTCAGTTTCGACCGCACGACGGATTCATCGAGAATACACTCCGCCGTTACGGAAGTTCCGCGGCCCTCATGAATCGAACTAAACGAAATTTTCTTATCGGCCGAAGCATTTCCGTCGAGCACAAACTCCAGAATCTTCGCGTCCGTATGCTCGAGGTTATATTTTTCTTCAATCCAAAGACAGGCGTGCCAAGTGCACGTGGTCGTCATATTCTGGCCGGACGCATCTCCCGTACTGAATTGGAAAGAGAGATGCATTTCCTTTCCGGAGAGTCGATTTTCGATTCGCGTGAGCTCCGCGAATTTTGAATACTTTTTCGTGACCGCTTTAATATCTGCGAAATTCTTTTCCACCCAGTTTCCGAATTTCACGGCTTCCCGAAGTCCGGCGAAGGAAAAGAGGGGCATGCGAACCATGGTCTTGCGGGTCACCACGGCATCGAAACCTCCCGAAAGATGGATCGCCTTAGCACCGCGGTTAATGCTGGCGACGAGCGCGCCTTCCGTCGTCGCGATCGGAGCGTGGTAAATCCTGGCTTCCGGTCCACGGAGCATGAGCGGTCCCGCGAGTCCGACCGGGATCGAGATGGTCCCGATAAAATTCTCGATATTCGACTTCACCGACTCGGACGCAATACCGGCTTGGAGGAGAATCCCGGTATCGATTCCTCGCTTATTCAGATAGTCGAGCCGGTGGAGGCGGCCCTGTTCACTTGCTTCTCGAGTCAGTGTTTCAAGCATCGCCCTTTATATAGAACATCGGGGATGGACCGCCCAGGGGAATGTGCGTCAAAATGGCCGCTTTTAGTCACCTAAGCGCATTAACTCGGCGTAAGTACGCCTATAATCGCGCTGGGGGGTCGACTCTATTTAGAACGGGTGATTCGGATAATCCCGTACCGAACGGGAAAGTCGTAGAGCTTACCGATTTCCGCGTCGTATTCCGCATACCCGATTTGGAAGCGTGCGAAGAGGACTCCTTCGGCGTCCGTCGCCATCCAGATCCTCCGAACTTCCTGCCCGACTTTTGCATCCCCGTTGATTTCGGCAATCGCTAAAATCGGTACGTCGGCACCCCGATCATTCGTGGACCCGGGCTTCGCGGCAGATCGCTTAATCCGGTCCAGTTCTTCAACCCGCTCGATCGTGCACGTTTCACCCGAGCCCGAGACTTCTACTTGGTAGGGAACCTCGAGGTCAAAGAGACCGAGCGAAAGAACGCGTCCAACCAGCGAGATCCGGTAGATATTTCCGTCGGCCACCGAGCCGCCCTTTTCACTGACCTTAAAACCATTGGCTTTCGATAGGGCGAGTGCTGCCTGAATCGCGCGACTACGGCACGCATCTTCATTCATATCGGCCCGGGCGAGCGCCGGGCTGACCGCGATGAGGAGTACAGACGAAAGGAGGGACGCCGAAGCGATAAGGGTCTTCATGAGTAAAACTCCAAAGGGGGGCAGCTGGGTTTAAAGACTAGAAACCCGCTTATATCCCATCTAGAGCGATTCAGTCAACTACTGGCCTTCTTTAGAATTATCCTGAAAGTGCAACACTTTCAAAGGTTTATCGGCCCCCCGTCGGGTGCACACCCTTTCCTTACCCGCGGAAAGCTGGAAGCAAAAAGTCGCTCCACCCCCTAGTTTCGGTTCGTACCAAATCCGTCCTCGGTGGGCATCGATGATTCCCCGACAAATATAGAGTCCCAGTCCCGTCCCGAGATGAGCGGTTTCCGCCGCCTGCCAGTGACGTTGAAAAAGGTGATCCACGTCCTCCGCGGAAATTCCCGGTCCCGTATCCCGGACCCGCACTTCAACCGAATCCGAACCGACGTTTCGAACGGAAAGGGCGACCTCCCCCTTCGCGGGAGTAAATTTTAATGCGTTACAAATCAGATTCGATAGAACGCGCGAAATTCGGAGAGCATCAAACTGAATTCGATTCAAAGTCTCAGCCGGTCGGTGAAATTCGAACTTAACGTCTTTTCGGGCGGCTTCGGGAATAAAAAATTCAAAGGTTTCCATGCAGATCGCTTCGAGATCACCCTCATCTACCACCAAATTCAGTTTACCCGAATCGATTCGCGCGCCGTCGAGTAAATCTTGAATCAGGAAATCCATTCGGTCGAGGATCCGCTGCCCGTCGGAAAGTAAGCGTTCAGTCGGCAGAATTTTTCCTAAGTTCAAATTACGGGCGCTCATTTGGAGTTTTAAAGCTAACCCCGCCAGAGGTTGGCGTAAGTCGTGCGCAACGATGGCCAATAACTCTTCCCGATCGTGGACTGCGGTTTCTAACTCTGAGCGCGCCTTCTCCGAATGATTAATGAGTTCCAGTAAAAACTGAACCGCATTAATCGTAAACTGAATGATCAAGAGAGTAATAATAAGGAAAAGAATACTTTGGGCCGTATTGAAGAGAGAGCCGACGGGATGAATATAATGGTAGTCTACCGAAAATGCCGCGAGAATTCCGGCGAGGATTCCGGCACCCCGACCTCCGAATACTGCGATGAGAATTCCAGAAAAAACGTAGATTAGGGTAAAAAGTACCTCGGATTCCCCCCTTATTTTCCACGAAACAATAAAGAGAAGCGACTGGATGGCGACGGCTGCGACATATCCTCGAAAAGTCGAACGCGTGCGCAGTCCGCCGTTCGGAATTTTTCCGGTCGTAATCATTTTTCGTGCATTCGCGATGTTCATTCGAAAGTGACTTTACGCTGAATTTTCAGAATAGAAATATAGGCGTTTCAATACGGTAACATTTTCACTTCGAGGAAATACAGTAAGTGTGCGAACCACTAAATCCCTTTCTAAAAGTTTTCAGCTTCTCGAGATTTAAAATGAGTGGCGGAACTCATTCGCGCAACGTAACTCCGTCACCGAATTTTATCCGGGAGAATTCGTGGGCGAATTTCAGTCCGGAATTTCCGGACTACACTGGCAGCGTCTCCGGTTGCGTGACCTATGGCCGTATTATCAAAAATACACCAACCCGGAATTCTCTTTGAAGCAGCTGCGATCGCTCCCGCCAGCTCAGTTAGGATTGCCGCAGTATATTGGCTCCGGTAAATATCGGGAGATCCATGAAGGCGAAAGTAGTAAAATCCGCCAGCGGTCAGAACGGAAAAGTCATCGATGGGGCATCTTTCCGGGTCCGCCATCACCTTCGTAATCCCATAATGCCTCAGTATATCGAAAGCAGGAGGTATGGACCAGCTCGAGTGTCGAAGCTCAATAATGAATTGAGAGGATACTTTCAGTTCACGGTCATGGGTAATTTCCCGAGATAGTTTTACCGCAAAACGGAAATCATCGGGTACCGTGGCCGACCAACGGTTATAAGTCTCGGCCTCGTGATCACGCTAAAACGACGAATTAATTTCCACCGAACGAAAAAACGTCGCGTACCTAGAAAGATGACTCTGGCCGGGACCGAACTCCTTCTGGATCGCTCTCGGTATTCCACAACCCGCCGTACCTACCCAAGTCGGAAATGGGACCCGCGAATTTTCACTCGTTACTATCTCCCACCGGGCTGGAATGGATTCGTCCGTTACTACCGCTTTCACTTAAAGCCCCGCGGATGCTCGGTATGCCACCGCCACGCATGGCTGATAATCTCCTCTAACGTTGGATATTTCGGCACCCAGCCCAGGAACTCGCGCGCGGCCCGATTCGAGGCAACCAGCACCGGAGGATCCCCGGGTCTGCGCTCTTCTCGGAGTACTTTTAGGTTGAGACCCGTAGTTTTTTCGCAGGCGTGAATAACCTCGAGAACGGAAAACCCTTTCTCGCTACCCAAATTAAAATAGCGACCCGCGGCCGGAACTATTTTTTCGAGAGCGAGAGCGTGGGCTTCGGCAAGGTCCATCACGTGTACGTAATCCCGGATGCACGTCCCGTCGGGAGTCGGATAATCCGCACCGTAAACCCGGGCGACACCGTCGGGGTCGCGCGCCGCTTCGAGCAGGCAGGGAATCAGATGACTTTCCGGTTCGTGGGCCTCGCCGATTTCGCCGTCTGGGGAAGCTCCCGCAACGTTAAAATATCGGAGGATAGCGAATCCGAGTCCGTGCGCCCGAGAAAAGTCTTCAATCGCCATCTCCGTCATAAATTTACTACGCCCATAGGGATTAATGGGTAAGCGGGGGCTCGTTTCCTCGATCGGATTCTTTTCGGCGTTTCCGTATACGGCGGCAGTAGAGGAAAAGACGAGTTTCTTTATTCCCGCTTCCGTTAGCGCCGTGAGAAGCCGAAGCGCATTTGAGAAGTTATTTTCATAGTACTTACCCGGATTCGAGACACTCTCACCGACCTCGATATCAGCCGCAAAATGGAGGACCGCCTCGATCGCATACCGTGGAAGCAAGTCCCGCAGTAATTCGGAGTCTCCCGAACTGCCCAGTAGAAATTTTGCGGCGGAGTGAACCGCCTCGCGATGTCCATGGGATAAATTATCGAGCACTACCACGCGGTGGCCACGCGCGATAAGTACTTTTACCGCATGACTCCCGATATATCCGGCTCCCCCGGTTACGAGCACATTCATCCGTACACCTAAAGGGGCGACCCACTGAATTTCGGCCACTCGCTCGTATTCTTTTCCGCGAGACACGCCTTCGCCAGATCGAGCGACTCTCCGATAACGACGTGCATGTCGAGGTATCGATAAGTGCCGAGTCGGCCGATAAACGAAACCCCTTTTTCCGCGGTGGCGCGATCGATGTAATTCATAAGGATCTCTTTATCGTCACCCAGGCGCATGGGATAGTACGGGGTATCGCCCGGTTCCGTCTTTTTACTAAACTCTTTATAGCAAACGGTCCCGGCGTGAGTTTCCCACGGAGCGAAATGTTTATGCTCAGAGATTCGAGTGTAAGGAACCTTTTCTTCACAATAATTAATCACCGGATTCCCTTGGTAGTCACCTTCCGCGTAAAAGCGCTCAAATACGAGCGTTCGGTAATTAAGACGCCCGAGTTTATAATCAAAGTAGCCGTCCATAGGACCACTCCAAAAAATATGATCGAAGTCTCCTTTTTC
>JANXTV010000320.1 GCA_025352185.1 Oligoflexia bacterium | reverse complement strand
TGGCGAAAGGATGTTGTTCGTCGACATCATGAGCACGCGGGCTTCGATCTGAGCTTCGATCGAGAGCGGGACGTGCACGGCCATCTGGTCACCGTCGAAGTCGGCGTTAAACGCCGCGCAGACGAGAGGGTGAAGCTGAATGGCTTTTCCTTCGATCAGAACGGGCTCGAACGCCTGGATTCCGAGACGGTGAAGAGTCGGTGCGCGGTTCAGCATCACCGGGTGCTCTTTCACCACTTCTTCAAGGATGTCCCAGACTTCTTGGCGTTGTTTCTCGACCATTTTCTTCGCAGATTTAATGGTCGTGACGTAGCCGTATTCGGAGAGTTTATTATAGATGAACGGTTTGAACAGCTCGAGCGCCATGACTTTCGGAAGTCCGCACTGGTGCAAGCGAAGTTCAGGTCCGACGACGATAACCGAACGACCCGAGTAATCGACTCGTTTTCCGAGTAAGTTCTGACGGAAACGGCCTTGCTTACCCTTAAGCATGTCGGAAAGGGAGCGCAGAGGACGTTTATTAGGACCCGTGAAGGTCTTACCGCGACGGCCGTTATCGAAGAGCGCGTCGACGGCTTCTTGAAGCATGCGCTTTTCGTTACGAACGATAATTTCTGGTGCGTTTAATTCCATCAGGCGCTTTAACCGGTTATTCCGGTTAATGACGCGACGATAGAGATCGTTCAAGTCCGAGGTAGCGAAACGGCCACCATCGAGAGGAACGAGTGGGCGAAGTTCCGGTGGAATGACCGGAATCACTTCGAGCATCATCCACTCCGGTTTATTAGTGCCCGAGTTTTTGAATGCTTCGACGACTTTCAGACGCTTCGAGAGTTTCGTGCGCTGAGCTTCGGAAGTGGTTTGCTTCATTTCACGGCGGAGCTGGCGAGAAAGAATCTCGATGTCCACGCGCTTGAGAGCGTCGCGGATGGTTTCTCCACCCATCGCCGCTTGGAAGTTCATTCCGTCTTTAATGAGCTGTTGGTATTTTTCTTCACCGATCACGGTGTTTTCTTCGATACCCGAGTTACCTGGATCAGTGATGAGCCAAGCTTCGCAGTAAAGGACCTTTTCGAGATCCTTCAGGGTGACATCGAGGAGGGCGCCGATCCGGGAAGGAAGGGAGCGCAGGAACCAGATGTGAGCAACCGGGGTCGCGAGTTCGATGTGTCCGAGACGTTCTCGGCGAACTTTCGACTGGATGACTTCCACGCCGCACTTTTCGCAGACAACTCCGCGGTGCTTCATGCGTTTATACTTACCGCAGTTACATTCGTAATCCTTCACGGGTCCGAAGATCTTCGCGCAGAAGAGTCCGTCGCGTTCCGGCTTGAAGGTACGGTAGTTAATGGTTTCCGGCTTCTTCACTTCGCCGAAAGACCACTCACGGATCTTCTCCGGCGATGCGAGCGAGATGCGCATCCCAATGAAGCTCAGTGGATCTTTTGGCTTATCGAAAAAGTTTAAAAGGTCTTTCATCGGTATCCCTACTTATTGGTTGGGTGCGCCCCGGGGCGATCCCGGGGCGTCCATTAAACAATCACCTAAAAACGAAGGAACTAGAGCACGTTCGGCTTAGAGTCCTTACTTTCGTTCTCGATTAACTCCACGTTCAGCGCGAGCGACTGGAGTTCTTTCACAAGAACGTTGAAGGATTCTGGGAGACCTGGTTCTAACAGGTGCTCACCTTTAACGATGGCTTCGTACATCCGGTTCCGGCCCGTGACGTCATCCGACTTCACAGTGAGGAACTCTTGGAGTCCGAAAGCGGCACCGTAAGCTTCGAGGGCCCAGACCTCCATCTCCCCGAGACGCTGACCACCGAACTGGGCTTACCGCCGAGTGGTTGCTGCGTAACGAGAGAGTAAGGTCCGATCGATCGAGCGTGGATCTTCTCTTCGACAAGGTGGTGAAGCTTCAGCATGTACATCACGCCGACGGTGACATCTTCCGCGAACGGTTCGCCGGTAACGCCATCGTAAAGAGTCGTCTGGCCGCGGGACGGGAGTCCGGCAACTTCGTAGATCTTTGCGATATCGTCTTCCGTCGCTCCGTCGAAGACTGGAGTAGAGGTATGGCTTCCTTTTCGGAGGTGCCACATCATCTTCTTCAGGTCTGCATCCGTTGCTTTTTCGAGGTACTTATCGACTTCCGGAGAAGTGTAAACGTCTTTCAGGAGCTTACGAGCGCCCGCGCCGTTCCAGTTATCCAGATAAGCCTGTACCTTCTCGCCGACTCCCCAAGCTGCCCATCCGAGCATGACTTCCAGGAGCTGACCGATGTTCATTCGAGAAGGAACGCCGAGAGGGTTAAGAACCATGTCGACAGGAGTTCCGTTCGCCATGAACGGCATATCTTCCATCGGCACAATCTTCGAAATAACCCCTTTGTTACCGTGGCGTCCGGCCATCTTGTCACCGACTTGGAGCCGGCGCTTGATCGCGATTTGGACTTTTACCATCTTGATAACGCCGGGAGCGAGTTCGTCGCCCTTTTTCAGCTTCTCAATTTTTTCTTTGAAGACGAAGCGAACCGCTTCGATCTTCTCACGAGCCGTTTTCGTGAAGGTCGACACTTCTTGTTCAAGTTCGTCCTTAACCGGAATAAATCCGATTAGGTCGAAAGGAACTTTTTCGAGAAGGTCACGGGTGAGTTTTTCACCCTTCTTCAGGAGCTCAACCGATCCGTCTTCCGACAGGAGTTTTCCGGTCGTCATAGCGCCGTCGAGGATCTTCGTGATCTTACCGAAAGCGGACTGGCGAATCGCATCGACTTCGATCTTCTCGTCGCGGCGAATCTTAGCGATCGCCTCTTCGAGGATCTGTTTCGTGCGCTCGTCCGGTTCCGTACCTTCGCGAGCGAAGACTTGAGCGTTAATGATCGTTCCGTAAACGCCCGATGGGACGCGGAGGGAAGTATCGCGGACATCGCCGGCTTTTTCGCCGAAGATTGCGCGGAGGAGTTTCTCTTCTGGAGAGAGCTGAGTCTCGCCTTTCGGAGTCACTTTACCGACCAGAATGTGTCCCGGTTGAACTTCCGCACCAATGCGGATGATTCCGGACTCATCGAGGTCTTTCAGCGCTTCTTCACCGACGTTCGGGATGTCGCGAGTGATGTCTTCTTTTCCGAGCTTCGTATCGCGGGCAACGCATTCGAATTCTTCGATGTGAATCGAAGTGAACGTGTCTTCCTTAATGAGGCGCTCGGAGATGAGGATCGAGTCTTCGAAGTTGTAACCATTCCAAGGCATGAACGCGATCAGGATGTTCTGACCGAGGGCAAGCTCTCCGGCGTCCGTTGCGGGACCGTCTGCCAGCACGTCGCCGCTCTTCACCTTATCGCCTACGCGGACGACCGGATGCTGAGTGACGCAAGTGTTCTGGTTAGAACGTTGGTACTTCGTGAGGTTATAGATATCGACGTCGGATCCAACTTCTTCCGAAGCCTTACCCGTGCGGCGAACGACGATCTTCGTTCCATCGACCATGACGACTTCGCCGTCATATTTCGAGCAAACGATCTGACCAGAGTCGCGGGCGACCACGCCTTCGATACCCGTTCCGACGAGCGGAGCGGATGTACGGAGGAGTGGCACTGCCTGACGTTGCATGTTCGAACCCATGAGGGCGCGGTTAGCATCGTCGTGCTCGAGGAAAGGGATCAGGGACGCAGCGATCGAAACCAGCTGGTTCGGAGAAACGTCCATCAGCTCGACTTCGTCTGGATTCACCAGCGCGAATTCACCTTTACGACGGGCGGCTACGAAATCGCCATTCAGCTTTTTCGTTTTCAGCGCGTCGGGAGTGACCTGAGCAATGATTTTATTTTCTTCTTCGGTCGCGGTGAAGAACTTAATCTCGTCCGCGATCTTACGTCCAACTACTCCGCGGTACGGAGTCTCGATGAATCCGTATTCATTCACGCGGGCGTAAGTCGAGAGAGATGCGATCAGACCAATGTTTGGTCCTTCTGGCGTCTCAATCGGGCAAATACGGCCGTAGTGAGTGTTGTGAACGTCGCGGACTTCGAATCCAGCGCGTTCGCGGGTGAGACCACCAGGCCCGAGGGCGGAAAGACGACGCTTGTGCGTGACTTCCGAAAGCGGGTTGGTTTGGTCCATGAACTGGGAAAGCTGCGAAGATCCGAAGAACTCTTTAACCACGGCCGAAACAGGCTTTTGGTTAATGAGATCGTGCGGCATGAGGGTTTCGATCTCTTGGATCGACATCCGCTCTTTAATCGCGCGCTCCATACGAACGAGACCGATGCGGTATTGGTTTTCGATGAGCTCGCCCACGGGACGAACACGGCGATTTCCCAGGTGATCGATATCGTCGATCGTACCGCGGCCGTTATTTAATTCGCAGAGGTAGAACAGGGTCGAAAGGATATCGTCCTTCGTCAGAACGGTCGTCTCAACCGGAAGTTTATTCTCCGGGAATTTATAGTTTAATTTCAGACGTCCAACCGTCGAGAGGTCGTAACGATCCGAATTGAAGAACAAGTTATCGAAGAGGAGCTTCGACGCTTCTACGGTTGGTGGATCACCGGGCCGCATCCGCTTGTAGATTTCGATTAATGCTTCTTCCGGAGTCGCGACTTTATCGATCGCGAGGGTGTCACGCACGAAGGATCCGAACACGAGGTTATCCGTGTAGATCACTTTCACTTGCTTGATTCCGGCTGCTTTCAGGTCTTTTACCTTAGCGTCCGAAAGTTCACCGTTACACTCGAGAAGAACTTCGCCGGTTTTATCGTCGACGATATCTTCGCAAGCAACTCGACCCACGACCGCTTCCGGCATGATTTCGAGTTTCTTGATTCCGGCATCGGAGATTTCCTTGATGACGGCTTTTGTGAACTTACGGTTCTTCTTAACGATAACTTTTCCGGACTTCGGATCAACGATATCTTCTTCCGCGCGCGGGCCGGCGAGAATATCGAGATCGACGTTCTTAAAGTATTTATCCTTTTCGAAGTAGATCGTTTCGTTCTTATAGAAGTACTTCAGAATCTCTTCGGTACCCATGCCCATTGCACGCAGAACGATCGTTGCGGGAAGTTTCCGCTTACGATCAATACGTGCGTAGAGATGGTCTTTATGATCGAATTCGAAATCGAGCCACGATCCGCGATGCGGAATGACTCGAGCCGAGTAGAGAATCTTACCCGAAGAGTGGGACTTTCCCTGGTCGTGATCAAAGATCACCCCTGGCGAACGGTGGAGCTGCGATACGATTACGCGCTCGGTGCCGTTAATAATGAAAGATCCCGCTTCCGTCATGAGCGGAATTTCGCCCATGTAGACTTCTTGCTCTTTAATATCGCGAATATTTCGCGTGCCGGCTTCCTCATCCACATCGTACACCACGAGGCGCACGGTGATTTTCAGAGGAGCAGCGAACGTCATGCCACGCTGGCGGCACTCATCGACGTCGTACTTGGGCTTCTCGAGCACATAGTGATCGAACTCGAGGGAAGCGGTTTTATTGAAATCATCAATCGGAAACACCGACTTGAAAACTGCCTGCAGACCGCTCGTATCGCGCTTATTAGGAGCGACGTCGGCCTGGAGGAACTTTTCATAGGATTTACGTTGAAGATCAATCAGGTTGGGAATTTCTACCGGTGTCGCGATTTTCGAAAAATCTTTGCGAATGCGGCGGTTCTCCGAGAAGAGAGAGGCCATGCTGATGACTCCTTAGGCGAGGGAATGGGATCAAAACCTGTTCATTAATCAAAACGGGAAGCTGCAGACTTCACGAACGATTCCGGAGAACAGACCGGGCTCCGACGTCAGAGTCTGAGAAAATTCTCAGCTCTCGACGGCTTACAAACTTCCGGGACCGATTGCGGGCGCGGGAACTTGAAAAGACTAAACATGCCGTAGCCGCGTCATCCTATCTAGTTTTTCTTGAAACACAAGGCCCAAGAAATGCATCCAAATAATGGAAGCACCAGATTTATGACGCGGCTAGCGGTTTAACAAAACAGAAACCAGAAGGCGGATCGAACTGAAAAAGTCGATTACTTGATTTCGACTTTAGCGCCGACTGCTTCGAGCTTCTTCTTAATTTCGTCGGCTTCTGCTTTCGCAACGCCTTCTTTAACGGTCTTAGGAGCGCCTTCGACAAGGTCTTTAGCTTCCTTAAGGCCGAGTCCGGTGATTGCACGGACTTCTTTAATCACGTCGATTTTCTTCTCACCGGTTGCGGCGAGGATGACGTTAAATTCGGTTTTTGCTTCTGCAGCAGGACCTGCTGCACCCGCAGCTGCCATAGGAGCAGCAGCAGTTACGCCGAATTTGGTTTCCATGTCTTTCACGAGAGCGTTCAGTTCCATAACCGACATGTTCTCGATGAAAGTGATGACTTGTTCTTTAGTTACTGCAGACATTGTATCTACCTCTTCTGCTATCAACGATTCCTTCCCATCATGAGTTAGAATCGCGGTCCTTCTGGTTTTAATTCGGACCTGGTTTCGTCCAGCCTTCAGTAGCCAAACGTTTTGTTAATTATCCTAAACGGAACCACTCTTCGTTTACCGGGAGCTCAGCGGCCAGACACCGCGTCGCTACACGAAGAATGCTTAGGCAGTTGGAGCTTCCGAAGCGCCGCCTGCGGCTTCTTTCTTCTTCGCGATTGCGTCCACGACTCGTACGAAGCTCGCTACTGGAGCCATCATCGTAGCCAGAACCATCGAAAGGAGAACTTCGCGCGACGGGAGAGTTGCTAAAGCTTCCACAGCGGAAACATTCAGCAGCTTTCCATCCATCAAGCTGTCTTTCAACTTGAGGGCTTCGTTATCCAGCGAAAACTTGTGTAAAGCTTTCGCCGTTGCGGTGAAGTCGGTGTAACCAAACGCGACAAGCGTTGGTCCCACAACTCCATCCATCATTTTCTTCGCGTCTTCACCCATGGATCCATCTTTGGTGATGAGGCGAGCAATATTGTTTTTCAGTACGCGAACTTCA
Organism: Oligoflexia bacterium; assembly: GCA_025352185.1. Classification (GTDB taxonomy): domain Bacteria; phylum Bdellovibrionota; class UBA1018; order UBA1018; family UBA1018; genus JACMQW01. The sequence goes on along the minus strand of JANXTV010000320.1, from coordinate 570 downwards.
GCGCCCGTTCCGCGAATCTTCTTACGAAGATCATCGGCTTGCATGGCGGTGAGGCCCTTATAATCGGCGAAAAGAGCGATTTTCGATTTCGAAAAACGATCCTTCATCTCTTTAGCGAGTTCAGTTTTATCAATGCGATTTTGATTCATGATATCCTCTTATCCCGTATGGGTTAGCTGCCGATGGCGAGAGTTTCGTTCGGGTCGAGCTGAATTCCAGGCGACATCGTCGTCGAGAGGGTTACTCGTTGCATATAAGTGCCTTTCGAAGTCGGAGGCTTCGCTTTTACGATCGCCGACGTCAGGGCATTAAAGTTTTCGCGGAGCTTTTCGACTCCGAAAGATTTTTTACCGATCACGCAGTGGATGATCCCGGTCTTTTCCGTGCGGTATTCCACTTTACCGAGCTTCTGTTCTTTAATGGCGTTCGTGACGTTCACCGTAACCGTTCCGAGTTTCGGGTTCGGCATCAGTCCGCGAGGTCCAAGAACTTTAGCGACCTTCGAAAGGGCCACCATCATATCTGGGGTCGCGATCATTTTATCGAACTCGAGCCAGCCACCATTGATCT
>JANXTV010000303.1 GCA_025352185.1 Oligoflexia bacterium | reverse complement strand
TGCTGCTCGGCCTATCGATTTTTTCATGGCTCATTTACCGCGTCTTCATGCGAAATGTTTCGCAGAGCCGGCATACGAACCTACGGGCACTTTTCTTTAACTTGGTGGCTCACCTGGGGATCTTCGGTGTCCTCTTCACGGTCTATACCCTCGCCCAGCGTGGTTTAGACCTAGGGGACCCGAACCAGCGACTCGCGTCCTACGTCGGACTCGCGACCCTGATCAGCGGATCGATCGTCTTCGTGAAGGTCTCCCGGATCTTCATGTTCGAGTACCTCTTCCTCGGGCATATGAAAGAAGGCGTTCCGGTATTAATCGTGAACCTTTTTTCGCTCCTCCTTTCGATTGGGATCGCGGGCTGGTTTGCCACGGAAATTTTCGGGGTGAAGCTCGCCCCGGTACTTGCTACTTCGGCCGTCTTTTCCTTAATTCTCGGTCTCGCCCTCCAGGATACGCTCGGAAACCTATTCGCCGGCGTGGCGCTCCAGCTCGATAAGCCATACGCCATCGGAGACTGGATCGAGATCGTCCAAAGCGGCCAAACCTACGTCGGGCAGGTCGAGGAGATCACCTGGCGAGCGACGACGCTCATCGGTCTGTTCGATGAACTCCTGATTCTTCCAAACCGACTCATGGGTACCGCCGAAATTTCAAACTTCAGTGCGCGGAATGCACCGATCTGGCGTTCCCAAGCCTTTCGCGTTCCGTACACGGCTGATCTCGCATCCGTTAAGGAAGTGATCACCGAAGCCGTCGGTACGGTCGAGGGCGTACGGAAGTCTCCGTCACCCGTCGTTTGGATTCGGGAGACGACCGAGTCGTGGCTGGTCTTTAGGTGTTCCTACATGATCGATGACTATCCGATGCAGTACCGAGTCGGTTCGAACGTGATCACGGCCGTCGTCGATGCGCTTAAGAAAAGTGGGTACGCTTCAGCCGCACAGAGAGTGCAAATAGTGGCTGATTCTGGCTCTTTTTCGACGAATTCCATGGGTCATTCTTGACCTAGTCGCAGAAAATGTCGTGCCCGAAATCGTCAGCGTCGAAGAGATCGACAGCCGCACGATTCCTATTCGCTCCTATTCGAAATCACTGCGGCACACCGATTGCTTTACTAGTAAGCAAGGGGTTGGTTCACGGGCAGCAGAAAGTTTCGCGTTAAAGGTACTCAGAGAAAGACACTCAGAGGTAGAGCTCGCGCATCGGGGGATTCGCGGACTACCTAAAAAAAAAGCAAGTTGCAGTATGCTACTTCTGGGCAAGTTGATCTTTGCCCGGCGTAGCATACCTGCGTCTATAGGTTCTAAAAGTCCTCAGTGCAAGAATCCGGTTAAGAAGCGTATCCCAGCCGGATTCAGGCGAGGGGGCCCCAAAGTCGAGACACCTTTGGGGTCCCCGTTTTTTTTTACTTCTTCCGAGGAATGATTTTCAGTTCGTTCCAGGTCGTCTCGGGATCTTTCTCCCGAACGAAATCGAGTTCCTCGATTTCACCAATCACAATTTCCGCAGTCGTATAAATTGGACTTCCCTCGGCGAGGTGGCCACCGAATGTTTTACCCTCTTTATCGGAAAAAGATCCGTGGAGGTGGGAGCCATTTATGGAAAGTGTGCCCGTGAGCGACACGATTTCGAGAAACCCGGGAACTTCAGTCATTTCGGGCTGATTCGCAAAACGGATTTTCGCCTTTTTCAGGCTGCCTACGGCCGTAATGATGAATCCGGCGCGAATTTTTTCTTTTTCGGCGAACTTCTTTAATTCACCGACGAGATCTTGGCCGGGTTTTAGTCGAATGGCGAAAGTTTTCATGGCCGCCTCCGCGGATGGGGTGGGGGTCACTGCGAATAGGGTGAACGCAAAGAGAGAAGCGCCGAGGGCGCGAAGGATGGGGGTCGGGGTTTTCATTCCCCCTAGGCTCGCATGGCTCTTTAGAAGTGGAAATATAAAAGGGCCGGTCAGGTATTCCTGGCCGGCCCTTTTATATTAAATGGAATCGAGTGAGCGATTACTTCTCTTGCTTCACTTTTGCTTTTTCAAGCAGGTATTTCATCGTTTTTTCTTCACGGAGGCGGAATTCGAGATCATCGCGGCGGCGAGGATTCGCGTGATAGAAATCACGAACCTTCGATTCTTCGACTTTCATGTTTTTCGCCATCACGACGAGTTCGGCGTCGATATCTTTCGATTCGACTTCGAGTTTTTCTTTTTTCGCGATCGCTTCGAGAACGAGGGAAGCACGAACTTGGTTTTCGGCGCGTTTCTTCAAGTTCGCCATTTCGGTCATCAGGGCTTCCTGAATCATCGCATCGTTGAATCCCTGATTCTTCAGGTTCGCGGCGACGTCCTGGGCGAGGGCGCGGGTCTGGGCTTGGACGAGACTCGAAGGAACGTCGAACGCATTTTTTTCGATGAGTCCCGCCAGGAGGTCCGAACGGAGTTTACGTTCTACTTCGCCCTTCTTTTCGGTTTCGAGGTGCTCGCGTGCTTTTGCCTTCATATCGGCAACACTTTCGTAGCCCGTTTGTTTCGCAAGTTCGTCGTCGAGCTTCGGAAGTTGCTTCTGCTTAATTTCGTGAATCGTGCAGGTGAATTCCGACATTTTTCCGGCCATTTCCTTCTCGAAGTAATCCTTCGGGAAGGGAACTTTAAACGTCTTCGTTTCACCTTTTTTCATACCGATCAGGTTATCTTCGAACCCTTCGATCAGCTGGTCGGAACCGATTTCGATTAACCGCTGGCCGCTCATACCCGGGCGCTCTTCGATTCCCGCATCGGTGACGAGGCCACCTTTAAATTCGAGATCGACGTAGTCGGCTTTCTTCGCCGCGTAGCCGTCTGCCGTAGGATTCAGGGACGCCTGGGAAGCGAGGATATCGTTAATTGTTTTTTCCATGTCGGCATCGGTAACGGCATCATTCCCACGCGATACGGCGAGGCCGGTGTAGCCCTTCACGTCGATTTCGGGGAGCACTTCGACCGTAGCGGTGAAAGTGAGTTCCTTATTTTCGTCGAGGATGTGACCGGTATGGTCGTCGTGGTCATGCCCTTCGTGTCCGGGAGCATCTTTCTTCGCGGCTTTCGATTCGGCGGTATCGATTTGGGGTTGGCCGACGGCTTGAATTTTTTCTTTCCGCAGAGCTTCGGAGTAGGACTCATCCACAAGCTTATGGAAAACATGGTGGCGAACATCGTCACCGTAAAACTTTTTCACCATCGGGAGGGGAACCATTCCCGGACGGAAGCCTTTAATCTTTGCCGTCTTGGCGACTTCGCGGAGCCCCTTCTCGAAACGGTCCGCGACCACTGCCGCGGAGACCTTAATCGTGAGCTTACGGGAAATCGCGGACGCCTTTTCAACCGAAACGGTGAGATCAGTATTAGAATTCATAGTGCCCCGGTTCTAACGAGAAAGGGGCGTATATTCCAGGGGTAATCGTGGGTTAGGCGCGAGATTAGGGCTCTAAATGCGGAGTGTCATCGACCTCGCCCGGATCGCGGTCGGCGCTCGGGATAGGGATCGAAAAGTCCACCTCGGGGTACCAAACGCGTTCAAGCCAAAGGCCCTGGGACTGGGCCGTCGTGCCGACGAGTTCCCGGTCCTGGGTTTCGAGGATTCTCTGCATATCGGTCGGCGGACGTTTCCCGCTCCCGATCTGCATGAGGGTACCCGCAATGCCCCGTACCATATGCCGAAGGAATCCACTGCCGACGACCCGGATCCGGAGGAGGCGAAGCGAGGCCAGCGACGTCGGAAAGGGAACGTCCTGGGGACATTCGGTGACTTCGCACTCGAAGATCTTCCGTACCGTCGTCTTCATCGGTTTTCCGCCCGCGGCTTGGAACGGTTTAAAATCGTGCTCGCCCACCAGCATTTTCGCCGCTTCGTTCATCGCCGTGAGCGACAGGGGACCCGAGTGAAATCTAGAAAAAGGGGTGTGGAGGGCAGAAGGGGCGATGCCCGTTTGGACGTAGTACGAATATTGCTTTTTCTGCGCTCCGAGCTGCGCGTGAAAATTTTCGTCGATCTTTCTTAAGTCGAGGATTCGAATGGCCGCGGGCAGGTTGGTATTTAATCCCCGGAGCAGGTGATAAGGCGTGATCTCCGGCTTTCCCGAGCGCGGTGGAAGGCTCCAGTCGATTGTGAAATGGGCAACCTGTCCGAGTGCGTGTACGCCGGTATCCGTTCGTCCGCTCGCGGTTAAATGGACGCGGTGGCCGATCATTTTATCGAGCGCGCCTTCGATCGTTTCCTGGATCGTCGGATGGTGCCCCGTCTCGTGGGCCTGCGTCTGCCACCCGGTATAATTCGTACCGACGTAGGAGATGAGGGCGACGTACTTTTGGATCACGTTCTAAAGCTCAAACGTAAAACCGACTTCGACTCCGTCGACGGTGTATTCGACCAGTCCGCCGGCGAGCGACTGTTGGTAAGTGTAATCGATGTTCAGGTAGCTGTGTTTAATTCCGAGCGATTCGAACTGGTCCCAGGAACTTCGGGGAGAGAGCCAGTCGAGTCCGAGGGCGACCCCGCCGGTAAACCAGTAACCGAGCGCAAACCCCTTATTCCCCTTTGCCTTATCGTTTCGCTGTTCGATGAATCCCGTGATCGCGGGTCCACCCGCGAAATACGGATAAATCACGCCGAGATTCATTCGGTAAATCAGACCTACGTTTACGGGGAGAGCAAGGAACTGGAACTCGGTGCGCGCGTCCGAGCCGAACTGGTTTCCCGGACCGGAATAATCGAGTTTCCCTTTCGCTTTCGTAAAACTGAATCCACCGCTTCCGTAGAGACCGAACTTTTTAATGAAGTCTCCCGTGAAGGGGCGCCACTCGTAATGAATCGAAAAATCGGGAATCCATCCCCCGCCGTAAACCTGATCGTACGCGATGTCTTGTTTCGCGCCCGCGGAGTAGGTGCGGGTAGCGGAAGCGAACAGCTTAAATCCAAACGCGGACCGAGTTTCCAGCGACCCTTTATTTGCCTTCAGCTCCTGACCCTTTTTATAGGCCTCGAGGGCACTACCGCGGTCGGGTGGAAGTTTCGTCTTTAAATGCTCCGAATATTTTTCGGAGCCATCTTTAGGGGGCAGTTCTTTCCGGAGTTCCTCGGTATATCCGGTGGAATCATGTTCCGGGGTGTTCTTTAATTTCTTTCGGATCGACTGGATGTACGGATCCTGATTTCCCGTGCTCGGAGGGTTCGGGTCCTTCGGGAGTTCACTGATGAGGGAGTCAATGTACGGCTGATTTGAAGGGGCTGGCCCCTCGGCGCGCGCGGTCGTCGGGAGGACAGAAATCACGAAGAGTCCTAGGCAGATTCGGGAGGCCGTCTCGCGGAATTTAAACACGACTCCTCCGCCCGCGGCGCAGGAAAAATCCGATGAGGATAAAGCCTAAAATCGGCGCCGCGAAAAATGCCGGATGGAGCAGGATCCAGGCGAGCGCTTCGAGCGGGAGAAGGAGCATCAGGAAAAAACTACGAAAAATCGGGTGGGCAAGGAGCCATTTCGCGGCGAGCGGCCCGTAAGCGTAATACCAGCGGATGAAGTCACGGCCGTAGGAAAACTCAGAAAGAATCTCGTCCCGGAATTCCCGGAGGAGCATCACGCCCGCGGCGCGCCCATCACGGAAACTCGCGGTGGCGATAAAACAGTTACTCTCGCGGAGAAATCCTTGGATATCGGTGGCGAAGACGCCGGTGAAAATAGTGGTTTGAAATGAAATCGCTCCCGCGGAGTCTTGGACACCAATGGCCATCTGGTAAGGGATAACGGTCGTGTCCGTAGAATTTGCGAACCCGGAGACTTCCTGGGTACCCGACGTGTAAGGGACCACCTGCCGTAGGGTGGCGCTCATTTCGCTTCCCGGAGTCACGGTGCCATTCTTTTCCGCCACGACCCAGACGGAAGGGAATATCGTCGAGCTCCCCGTATTCGTAACGTTATCGGGTACGGCGGTAATGGAATTCGTATCGACGAGGACCGAGCTATCGCCGGGAAAAAATCCGGGTGTCGGAATTTGGGTCGAAATGGTGGGTCCGGCAATTTCGGGGATCACTTGGAGGAGGGTTCCCGAAGTGCTGCCCACGGCCGTCGTTCCGCCGCTAAAAACCTTCAGGTGAAAACCACTGATCGGTTTAGTCACGAGGTCGACGGCACTCGTGCCATCACATCCTAAAATGTTCGCTTTATTCGTGCCGAGATTACACACGGATTTAAAGTTAATCCCTAGAGTGAAACTCGTATTCGCGCCGGAGACGCAGCGACCTTCGACGGAAATATCCAGGCCCGAACAATTTGCGATCGGAATAGGATAAAAAGTAGTCGAGCTACTTTTCGATTCGGCGAAAACCCAGACGTTACCCTGGGCGGGATCCGCGCCATTAATCGTAAAATAGAAATTCGTGGCCCCGTTAAAATCGTGGGTTGAGTATCCGGGTGCGCCCTGACCGGGAAAGGAAACATCTAAATAGAAAACCTTATCGAGTCCGGCGGTGTCCTGGTTAACGGTGTTCGGTACATTATAGGGGACGATCGTGATCGCGGCACTGGCACTCACGGCCGAAAGTGAGAAGAGGCAACAGTTAAGCCAGAAGTGCTTCAGCAATTTGGATCGCATTCAGCGCCGCTCCCTTTCGTAGGTTATCCGAAACGACCCAGAATTGCAGACCCCGGGGACTCGAGGGATCTTTCCGAATTCGGCCGACATCGACTGCATCTCCGTGCGCATTCGCGAGATTCATCGGGTAGGCGAAATCTTTCGGAGAATCCGTAACGGTCACACCCGGAAAAGCCCGCAGGGCTTCGCGCGCCCCCGCGACATCCGGAACGTTTTTAAATTCACAGAGTACGCTCTCCGAATGGCAAGCGAGCGCGGGCACGCGAACCGCGGTACAGGCCACCGCGAGATTCGGGAGGTCTAGGATCTTCCGCGTTTCGAGAATCACCTTCTTTTCTTCGCTCGTGGACCCTTCGTCATCACCCGCGAGAAACGAACCGATTTGCGGGATGCAGTTAAATGCAATCGGGTGCTTTAAAATTTTCGCTACCGCTTTTCCGCCGGACATCACCGTCGTAATCTGCGAAGTGAGTTCGTCCATCGCCGCCGCCCCCGCTCCGCTCACGGCCTGATAGGTCGATACAACGACGCGTTCGAGTCCGAATCGGTCGTGGAGTGGTTTTAGCGCCATCACGAGTTGGACCGTCGTGCAGTTCGGCCCGGCGAGCAAGGCGCCCGAAACCGATCCGGTGGCCGATAACTTTTTCAGGATATGCCCGTTTACCTCGGGCACGATCAGTGGCACTTCGGCGTTCATACGGTACGTTCCGGAACTATCGATTACGCAGACACCGGCGGCGCGGGCGACCGGAACCCATTCCTTCGAGATTTCGTCGGAAGCATCGAAAAAAGCGTAGTCGACGCCGTCGAAACACCCGCTTTCGAGAACTCCGACGCTCCAGGTTTTCCCGGCGCAGGTTACTTTTTTTCCTAGTGAGCGCGGAGAAGAAAAGAGAAGGAGTTCCGAAAACGGGAAATTCCGCTTTTCGAGGAGCTGGATCATTTCTTTTCCGACCGCCCCGGTTGCCCCGACGACGGCAATCTTCAGTCCGCTGCGTTTCATGAATCCTTCACGGGATGGGTGGTTTCCTTCGCCGCCTTAATCACCATCGGTTTTCCCGCGAGGAGCCGATAGGCGTTCCAGACTAGTGAAAGGATAAGGTAGAGCGCATTCACGAGAAAGAGGGTAATCTCCGGTTTAACGGCGATCAGAACCATGATCATGACGGCGATCATGAGATAACCGAAACTACTCCGTGCCCGCCAATTCAGTTCCTTAAATGAAGGAAACGGGATGCTGCTCACCATGAGGCTCGCGAGCGCAAGGGCTTGGACAAGTGCGATGAGGTCCCGGCTAATCCAGGACGAATCCGAGGGTATCCCCGTAGCTTCAAAGAAAATGACGAAGGTCGCGATGCTTCCGGCAGCGATCGGGGAAGCCACGCCTTGGAAAAAAGCTTTCGATACGACGGCAGTATTTACGTTAAATCGGGCGAGCCGGAGGGCAGCGCAACAGACGTAGAGAAACGAAGCCAGCACGCCGAGTCTGCCGAACGGTTCGAGGGCCCACAGGTAAAGGAGTAATCCCGGCGCCATACCGAACGAGATCAGGTCGGAAAGCGAATCGTACTCCACTCCGAACTGGGAAGTGGCTTTCGCCATACGGGCCACCCGACCGTCGAGGGCGTCGAAAATGGCGGCCGCGAGGATAAACCAGGCAGCGGCGGTATAGTCCTTATGGATCGCCGAAGTGACCGAAGAGAAACCGCAGAAGAGATTCGCGGTCGTGACCAGATTCGGGATGATATAAATTTTACGCATGGTTTCAAGCCGGAGTTTTTCGCAATTTCAGCGAAAAAGCAAGGAGAGTCCGACAACTACGGTCGCGACGGCGGTAGTGCGAACCCACGAGAATCGTTCGAGTTTCATCGAAACGGCGATCGGTACGGCAAGGACCGGAGAAAGCGACGCGAGTGTGCTTCCCAGCATGATCGACGAATGGGAAAGACCGTACACGAAGAGGTATGAACCCATGAAACCTTCGATTATGAAAAGCCATCCGTACCTCCGAATATCGACCGACTTCATCGGGCGAACGGAAGTTCTTGTCGCAAGGCCGCTCACGGTTGCGATCAAGAAGAGCGCCATGAACATTCGGATCGAATTTGCGATCGCTGGATTCACCCCTTCGCCGCCTTTTGCGACGGCGTAGGAGTTCATTCCCCAGGCGACCGCGGTGAATCCCGCGAGGACTACGCCGACCCCGCGTTTTTTTAACCACGGATGGCGGGCTTTTTCGGTGACGCTTTCGTCGGTTAGTTTAGGCGGTGCCTTCGGATCGTTTAGGATGACGAGGATCATTCCTGAAATCGCGAGGACGAGGCCGCACCACTGGGTGAGTGTTGGCATTTCGTGGTCGAAGACCGCGCCGGCGAGCGCGGTGAGAATCGGAAAACCCGAAGCGATCGCCAGTGCCCCGGGTACTCCGAGCGACGCGGTACTCATGAAGAAGAAAATATCCCCCAGGGCGTAGCTTGAAAGGATCGAGACGGTGAGCCAAGTGAAATGGGCGCGGTCTACGCCGCGGAATGCGGCCAGCGCGTCACCGAATCCCCCCGTGGTCATGACTCCGGCCAGAATGAAAAACGGGAGGGCAAAGATTGCGCGCGTGAAATTAACATCGAATGCCCGGTAGTGCCGAGTCATCTTCGAATAGTTCGTAGAGCCGATCGCCCAGGTCACCGCCGAAAGGAATGCGGCGACCGGACCGAGGACGGCGTGATTTAAGGAGAGGTTCACTCTCGCTCTTCCTTTTTCTTCGGAGATTTATCGAGAGGCGAGTACATCGGTGAGGGCTTGAGTCTTCCGGCCTTCAGATTTTTTTCGGCGTCCGCGACACGCAGGTAGCGCGGGTGAACTTCGAGGGGAGATCGCGCCAGCCCGGCCTGGACTGCCTCGAAGCAGAGGAGTCCGAGGTAACGCCCCTGAACGTGGTCGAGAAACGGAATTCCCGGCGAGACTTCTTTCCCTTTCGGGAGATTCTTCCACTCGTCCGCGTACCGGTTTTTACCCTCGCCAATCCGGACGTAGTGCGCTTTTTCCCGAGCCGATCCTTCCGCGAGTTTTTTCTTCGTGAGTCGTACGATTTCTGCGGGCTCGAGGACGTCCTCTTCTACTCCCCGTTTCCAGACGCCCGCGTGGTCTCCCGTCGCCATGGCGACGCAGTCGTGGACCGAACGGGCGGCGCCGATTAAGGCGAAGAGCTCGCCCTTCGCGGCGTCGGAACTCGCAATGATGACGACCCGGTCTTTAGTTGCGGCGTAGTGAATCGCGATCGGACGAGCGAGGGCCGCCAGCGAGGAAACCCCGACGAGGGGTTTTCCGAGGGTTTGGGCGAGCGTCCTCGCCGTCGTGATTCCGATGCGAAGGCCGGTGAAACTGCCGGGGCCCACGCCCACGCCGAAATAATCTACTTCGGAAAGTTTCCACGCGCACGCTTCCAACATATGGTGAATTCCCCAGAGGAGGCGTTCGGAGTGTTGGGCGGCGTCCACGTTCAGAGTCCACTCGGAAACGAGACGGTAGGGAGCAAC
>JANXTV010000260.1 GCA_025352185.1 Oligoflexia bacterium | reverse complement strand
TTACGAACGTCGCAAATAAGAAGTTCATGTTTTAGCCTTTTCTCTTTAGAATCTAAGGATCTACACGAAGTACCCAACTCTCGGAGAACCTATGACTCGTTTAAAATTACTCGCCCTCACGACCTTAGCTTGCTCGACGATGGCCTTCACTTTACCGGGATGTCCGGACGTCGATGCGCTCAATCAGAAAATTGCCGATCTCGAAAAGAAATCCGCCGACCACGGAAAACAAGTGAAGGAAATGGGCGATCAGCTCCGCATCCTGAACGACGAGCACAACACGATGAAGCAGCTCGTTTCACAGATTTCCACGACGGTGCTTGAACAAAAAGATTCGGTCGAAAAACTCACCGCGGCGGTGAGCGCTTCTGCCTCGCATAAGTCGTCCCCGGCCTCCGCTCCGAGTAAAGGAAAGCCTTCCGGTAAGAAACGCCGGTAGTTTTTTCGAGACGGAAAGCGGACGAAGCGGTACGAATAACCGGGTATGAGACAGATCCCGGCGACCGGTATTAATTTATTCCAGCTGATTTACATCCTCATCCGAGAGTATGAGGAAAAATCGGGCGGGAAAGTCCTGAACCTATCCCTCGGAAATCCCGACCTCATCCCGGATGCGGAAATCCTGGCGCGGAAAGCGCGCCTCGAGGTCCGCCCCGACATCGATCTCCACACCTACGCCGAAGATAAAAATCTGGGTGGATTCTGCGAAGGTTTAATCGAAGCTTTCACCGGACTTCGACTCGCGGAGCACCCGGGCCTGCGGGCAACTCCGATAGCCGGAATTAAAACGGCGACCGGGATCCTCCCTCTCGCGTGCGGACTCCATTTAAAGAGCCGCGGTGAATTCCGGGTCGCCACCCACCTCCCCGCCTACGATGTGATGGGAACCTGGTCGGCCGGGTACCTCGGCGGGAAACGCGTCGTTTGGCCCCTTCGCTCCGCGGACGGAATGCAAATGCGTCTCGAACTTCTCCCGAAATCGGAAAAGCTCGACTTAATTTTTGTCATCCGACCCGGAAATCCGGCCTCTTCGGGGGCCACCGCTTCCGAATGGCGCGAACTCATCGACTATTGCGTCGCGAACGGCACGCGTCTTGTGAACGACGGCGCCTACGCAACCCTGACCGATGGAACATCCCACGTACCCCTCTCGGTCGTCGCGAAGGACTATCCGGACCTCGAATGGGCAGAGCTCTTTTCGGTTTCTAAATCTTATTCCGATCCCGGACAGCGCCTGGGGGTACTTCTTGGCTCGAAAGACTTCGTCGAAGATTTTATCCTGATTAAGGGTAACACCGACAGCGGTCCAGTTCCCGTAGGAATGTCCGCGTACGCCGAACTCTTTAAAGACCCGGCGCTCGCGCGAAAGCTCCTCGCCGATACCTATTCGATTTACCGAAAACGCCTCGACTTTCTCGTCCCGAAACTCAAGTCGATCGGACTACGTCCGGCGTGCGAAACGACCAGCGGATTCTTCACGCTCTGGATTACTCCCGATGAAGCGTTCGGAATTGACCTCCATGCGGAAGCGAAAAGCCGAGGTATACCGAGGGCGGAGCTCTTCAACCGTCTCACGATCGAACGAACGGGAATCGTGGGAGTGCATTTCACCGGCCCGAAACTTGGTGACGGTCTTGCGGAATCGTTTATCCGCTACGCGGTTTGTACCGACGTGCTCGAGGCGAAATTTAACGACCGTTTTAGCGCGGAAATCGTCAAAATAAAGCCACGCTACCACTCAGGTTAGTTTTCTTTTACACTTGAGTAGAGGTCCCCATGTTCCGCCTGCTACTCCTCACCTTAATAGGAATTCCCCTGCTCGCGGTGGCGCAAGAGGGAATTCCCCACGTGAACTGCGGGGGGTTATTTAACCCTCCTACGGAACTGCCGCTTCAGGCGTCGATCGTTAAAACGCGCGAGGACAGTTCGAAAATTTACGAGTTTAAATCCACGGCGGGGAAAATACTTTATTTCAAGGAGATTACGAACTCCCTGACCTACGAACGTTCGGTATTTGATACCGCCGAAATGTCCGTACTTGCCTATAGTTTCGCTAAAAGTTTCAACCTCGAGTCCGTGGTCCCCTACGCCGAGCTCTCTCCCGGGATTACACTCGAAACCGGGGGAGTCCGAGTGTTCACCCGACCCGGCGTGATCCAGGCCGGAGTTTCGGGACTCGTGACTCCGCTCGACGAATTTAAAAAGAAATTCCCGAAGACGATCCTGAGCGCGAAAAAGCTCCACGCGATTCTGAACGATGGAGAATGGCCTCGCCTTTACGCAGACTGGAAAATCTTCTGGCGCATCACCATGCAGGTCGATCTGAATATCGCGAACCTCGCGCGCGAGGGAGAGCACCTCCGGATTTTTGACCTCGGAGATATTTTAAATTTCGACGGCGTCCGAAAACAGATGGGAATCTTTTCGGGAATCGACAACTTCATTTTTAATCTCCCGGATAAGCCCTGGGAAAAAGCCCTGCACCGGGCAGATTTTAGAAAAGCCGATCCGGAATTTGTAGAAATAGCGCACGCGGTCGCAACCGAATCTGCCGAGGCTACCGCGGCGCGTTTCGGGAAACGAATCGAGGACGTTTTAAGCCCACCTCGCGGAAAAATGAGCGATCACGTCGCCGCCATGAAGAAGCAAGCGCGGTGGATTATCGAATCGTTGAATAAAAGCCCATTCCATTATTGAGTGACGGGATGTCGGTAAGAACGCTCCTCCTTTTTTTAACGTTACTCCCGGTGGCTCTTAGCTCGGTCGCGGGAATTGAACGATTTTCAGAAGTGAGGAAAGGACTCTACCGCGGTGGCCAGCCCGACGGTACGTCTGATTATGCTTATTTAAAGAGCCTGGGAGTCCGCACCATCATTAATCTGCGGACTACCGAAACGGACATTCAGAAAGAACGCGAGATCAGTTCGACGCTGGGACTCGCATTTCGAACCTATCCGATCGATGGAGCACGCTATCCTGAAGAAGCGGTCATTAACCGAGTGCTCGATGATTTTACGGACCGAAAACTCCTCCCGATATTCGTCCACTGCCACGCGGGTAAGGACCGCACCGGTCTCGTCATCGGTCTTTCGCGGATTCGCGTGGAAAGATGGACGCCGGAACTTGCTCACCAGGAAATGCTCCAATTCGGATTCGAACCTCGGCTCGAGGGCCTCGAACGTTACTTCTGGGAACACGCGGCACACTAAAAAGAAAAGTATGACCCGTGCGCCGCCCGAACGGGACCACGCTAAGGATCATACATTCGCGCTGAGCCGAGGAAACGTCGGCTTATAAATGATCCCCGTGTTGCCTCAATAGGATCTGACACCGAAGAAAGGGTAGGAAAGTTCAAGCCGCAAGCTTGAGTTCTTCGCTCTGGTCTTCGCTTCGGATGATGGCCATCACGAGCTTTAGTTTTTCTTCGATGG
>JANXTV010000247.1 GCA_025352185.1 Oligoflexia bacterium | reverse complement strand
CTACACGGCCATCCAGGGAGACGGACATAAGTCTCTCGAGGAAGGCATGGAAGTAGAGTTCGATATTTACGAGGGCGAAAAGGGCAAGACCGCGCAGAACGTGATTCCGCGGGTGTAAACCTCGAGATTTAACGAACTCTCGCCCAGCCGATTCTTCCTTCCGAATATTTCGGCTTCTCGGAGGTCCACTCCGCGTACGCCTTTTGGCGATGGCAATAGTTTTCCACGACCTCGTCTCTCCCTCGGTCCTTCGACGGCGCGGGAATCGTAAGAAGGGGCTCGCCCCCTCTTAGATTCCGGGGCACCGGTTTCGTCCAAGCCGCGAGGAGTGGAGCGCAATCGATCGGCTCATCCCGCACCGGAAGTGGCTTTCCGGAATTCAGGTACGCAAATATATCTTCAGACTTCAGGAGAGTTCCTTGAACCAGGCTCAGCGTTTTTAGGGCGTCGATGTAAACGTATTCGCGGTCGACTCCCTGGAGGAGCGAGTTTCGGAAAACGCCACCTAGAATCATCTCGGCATACTCGCGTTTCGGATGAAACTCGATCCAGGTCAGCGCGGCCCGAATGCCGAGCAAGTCTTTCGAAAAAAGTCCGCGGAGCTCGGAGTCCGTAAGGGGCAGCGTGGCCCATTGGCCATACGCCCGGCTCTGTTCCGGGGCTCTGGAGCTCGAGTCGGAGACCTGGAGGTAGAGGTTTCCCCGAAGCTCCGGCGAAAGTGTTTTCCAATCGAACGCGGTCACCGTAGCCGAGGATAAGTGCTCTCCCGTAAACAAACTCGCGGGGAACCGTTTCGCGAGGGATCCCGGAATATTTCGGCCCGGGTAATAGGCGGTTCGCAACATTTCCATAAGGGTATTGCGATCTGAATCTTCCTTCGAATTTTCGATCAGCGAAAGAATTCGGTCCTCGGACCAGTGGCCCCACCCGTCGGGAAGAAAATCATTCGCACGCAGGGCGACGGCGGTATTCGGGGACTGCAACTCGCGGAGGAGCACGGCGGAAGTGAGGAGCGTGACGGCAATCCATACTGCGGAAAACGTACGGATCGCGAAGATCCGCTCCTTCGGCTGAAAGCCAAAAGTTAAATCGAGCATTCGGTAGGCCTGGAATAAGATGAGGGCATTCGAGGCTAAAACAAAGAAGAGCTCGGAAGAAAACGACCACCACGCAATCACCAGAATCGTGAGAATCACAAACTCTCGTCTCCGCACCCGTTCACGCAGCGGCAGGGTAACCCTCGAAAGGGCTGCCAACTGTATCCGTTCTAACCGTTTAGGAATGGAAATGACGAAGAGGAGCAAAAAAGCGGTCGTCCCGTAAGCAACGACCGAGAGAATATTCAGTTCGGTAACGAGCTTAAGGAGAGGAGCGGTACTGACGGGTCCCCCGGGGGAGTGCATGTTCATGAGTACGAGGAGAGCGAAGATGGATACTCCGGTTGAAAATACCCCGATTAAAATATTCGAAAGGAGGACTTCCGAGATCAGGCGACGTTTCGAGATGGGGAGGGATGTGATCCAGCTAATATTTTTCGAGTAAGTTACCGAGGAAAATACGCCCGCGAAGAAGAAGGGCACTATCATCCAGACGAAGGTAACGCTCTCCTCGAATCCGCTGATCCGAGATCGTACGGCCAGGACCGATAGGCCAAAAAGCACGGCCGAGACCTTTAAACAATTGAGAAGATAAGTGCGCAAAAAGTAACGGCAGATGAAGGATAATTTCATTTTCGGCCCCGAGTAAAATAAACGAATGTCTCTTCGAGCGTGATGCTCCGACTGTCTCGAGTGAGGTTCCGCGAGACGAGTTCCCCTTCGTTCCGCTTATGGAGGAGGTAAGAACACGAACGATCGGAGTTAAAGGAAACTTCGACTGCGGAACGAGGTATTTCGAGTGGATCGATCGACGCAAGGTTCGTGCGGAATTTAATAAACTCGCCCGAGGCATTCTCCGGACTCCCTAAGAAGGAAAGCTTTCCGCCATCGAGCAGGAGAATCGCATCCGTAAATGCCTGAACTTCACTCACGATATTACTCGCGACTAGAATCGCCGCCCCGCGCAGCCGGGCCCGGTGAAGTTCCTGAAGTGCGATGATTCGCGCGCCCGGATCCATTACGGCCGTGGCTTCGTCGACCAGAATCAGTTTGGGTTGAACCGAGAGGGCGACCGAAAAGCAAAGCTGCATCTTCTGACCGCGGGAGAGGGAAACGGTTTTTGACTCGGGATTCAGATGAAAGAGTCCGAGGAGTCGTCCGAAGTACGCGGAGTCCCAGTTCTCGTAAATATTCTTAAAGTAGGTCGCGAACTCGCCTAGCGGTAAATCGATTTGATATTGGATATCCTCCGATACGTAGGCGACCGCGTGATTCACCGGGGAGGTATCGGTTTCGAACGACTTTCCAAAAACATAGCCCTCTCCCGAGTCGGGCGCCTCTTTCCGCATGAGGATTTTCATGAGCGTCGATTTCCCCGCCCCGTTATGCCCGAGCAATGCATAAAACTGTCCCGCCTCGAGATCGAAAGACACGTCGTCGATTGCACGCTTCTGTCCGTACGATTTTACGATATTCTTTACCCTTAAAACTGACATGAAAACCCCCAAAACGGCCGACGTTCCGCAAACCCTGATTTTAGGGAAGAAAATGTACGCCGGGAATGAGTCACGCTCGACCCAGGCGCGATTTTATCTCGAGAGTAGGAGCGTTCGTTACTGGGGCGCGCGAGCGGCCTTATAGAGGGCGAGGGCGAGATTTCGTTGCACCGAATGATCGACGATGGGATTTTTCGGGTCGTGGATAGTCTTTACCGGAACGCCCGCGAGTTCGGGAACCCACTGTTTCACGTACTTTCCTTCGGGATCAAACTTCTCACCCTGCGAGGTGGGATTAAAAATTCGGAAGTACGGCTGGGGATCGCATCCGGTGGATGCGGCCCACTGCCATCCACCGTTATTCGGCGCGAGGTCTCCGTCGAGGAGTTTCTCCATGAAATATTTTTCGCCCCATTTCCAATCGATTAGTAAATCCTTCGTGAGAAAGCTCGCGACGACCATGCGGACACGATTATGCATCCATCCCGTTTCATTCAGCTGCCGCATTCCGGCATCGACGATTGGATAACCCGTTCGGCCTTCGCACCATTTCTTAAACCATTCGGGATTATTTCCCCACGGAAGGTTCGCGTACTTCTTAAGGAATGCTTCGTTTTCGACTCGCGGACAGTGGTAGAGGATATGGTAGTAAAATTCGCGCCAAATCAGCTCCTGGAAATATTTAATGTGGGGTGAGTCGGCGGTGAGCTTGAGGAGGCAAATCACCTGGGGAACGGTGAGGGTGCCATTCTTTAAATAGACCGAAATCTTCGACGTGCCGGAGAGACTCGGAATATCCCGTTGTTCGCCGTAACCCGCGAGCCAGTCGTCGCGAAAGTTCTTCAACGCTTCTTTCGCCGCGGCATGCCCGATTTTCGGGCCCCGCGCGACGAGACTAGCCGGTACCCGTTTCGAAGTTTCCTCGATGTAAGTTTCGAGTACGCCCGTTTGCTTGAAGATAGGTTTTCCGGTTTTTACGAACGCCGGGTTATCCCACCGCAGAGCGAACTCGGGGGGGCCATTTTTCAGCCACTTTCCGACTTCCCGAAGCCGAGAATTCGTTTCGCCGTTTGCGAAAATCCCGAGCCATTTCCGTTTGAACGGAGAGTAAACTTGGTAGAATCCTCCTTCGTCGTCCTTTGACAGTTCTTCCGGTTCGACCAGGAGGTGATCGCGCTCCGAATGAATGAGTAGGCCGTACCGGTTTTCGAACAGTTCGCTTAATCGAAGGTCGCGCGCTCGGGCGAACGGTTCGTAATCCCGGTTAAAGGAAACCATTTTCGGCAACCCCAGCGAGGATTTTCGGAGGGTATCGAGGAGAGACGGAAACGCGGCATCCGGACCCTCATCGAGAAAAAGTAAGTCTCCCCCGAGGGCACGCATCTCGTCGCGGAGATTCTCGAGTGTGCGCAGAAAAAATAAAAACCGACCGTGGGAGAAATCGGGGCGGGCGAGAAACTTTCGGTCAAACGTGAATACCCCGAGAACGCGTCCGGGATGACGGGCGAGATTCCGTTCCAGAGCCGCATTTCCCGTGAGGCGGAGATCACGCCGGAACCAGTGAATTCCGTAATCACTCATCGGGACCTCCCGGCAGGCATTCGGCGAAAACTTTCAAAGCCATTTCGGTTCGATATTTCCGCAGACGTTCGATCATCGAGGATGAAGTGTACGGAGTGGGTAAAGTCCGGAGGATTTTTCCGGTAGGTCCTAATACGACGAGCTCGCCGTTCGGAAAGAGCGCGAGAACCCATTCGGAAGCAGAATCGGGAAGATCAGACGGTCTCGCCTCGGGGGAATACCGAATTAAAACCTCGATTCGGGTCTGGATCTTTCTTCCGGCATCGGTTTTTAGCAGCGCGAGTAGCCTTTCGCCCAGAATACCTTCCGTCCCTAAATCGAGGAGAGTGATTCCGCCGGTGCCCGGGAGATCCGCCAGCGCCTTTATAAATTTTGCCCCTAAATCTTCGCCGTTTCGCGCGACCGAATACGGAGCGAGCTCCGCGTTTAACTTTGCGAGGAGAGCCAGTTTTCTCTCTCGCGGATAACTTTCCGGGATCCAAATCTTTACTTCGACGTAGGGAACCGAGGCACGGTAACCGGTCTTTACTTCGAAACCACGAACGGCGGCCTCCACGATTTCTCCGAGTGAGGATTCACTCTTCCCGAGGCAGCTCCAGCTTTCGAGGTGATCC
>JANXTV010000141.1 GCA_025352185.1 Oligoflexia bacterium | reverse complement strand
CCGAGAGCAACGTGATCTTTCGCGGGGAACGGAAGTTTCGTAGGCTCTCCCCACTTCCGCACTTCCTGATTTCCATCCGCGTCTTTTCCATTCGGCACCGACTCGTGCGGAAGATTTGGAAGACGCAGGCTCAAGTCGTCTAGCTTTCCTTGGATATCTTTTAATTCTTCGTCGAGCACCTTAGCTTGATCACCAATCGCGCGGATTTCCGCCATCAGCTTTTCGGCTTCCGCGTTCGCCGCGGGATCGGTTTTCGCCTTCGCTTTCAACGCGCCGACCTGGGTGCTTCCCGTATTCCGTTTAGCCTTGAGTGCTTCGGTCTCCTGAATGAGGATCTTCCGCCGCTTCGAATAGGAGATGATCTGGGATATTTCGTCCGAAGGAAAACCCTTCTTCGCTAAGCCTTTTTCAAGAAGTTCCAGGTGTTCGATAAAGAGACGGGGATCCAGCATAGGAGAAAGATTACCAAATCTAGGCCCTAAAGGTAACGCTCGATTTCGGCTTTATCCGAAGCATCGGGTTCCATCTGGAGGTACTTTTGGAAGGCCATCCGAGCGTTAATAAGGTCGCCCATGTCCCGGAAACATTCACCCATTCGCTTATAGATCTTCGGGTTTCCGGGAGCGAGCTGAATGGCCGCGCGAAAGAGTGCGATGGCGCCAGGATAGTTCTTCAACCGATGATTAGCCACTGCGGCAAACTCCTTCGCTTCGACATTCTGCGGCTGCATCGTCATTGCCTTCGTGAGATGCGTCAAAGCTTCCTTTACTGCCCCGATTTCTAGTTCCGCCTTACCGAGCGAAATTAAAGCGATCGTCGAAGTCGGGTTATTTTTCAATTCGGTCGCGTACTCTTCGACCGCGACCTTATGGTTCGACATATTCGTATACATCATCCCCTTATAGAGATGGAGATTCGGATACTTCGGATAAATGGCGTAAATCTTCTCAAGCTCCGCATCTGCTTTCTCGAACTGCGCCTTCTTCATAAAAATTCGGTAGCGCTCGAGGTATCCCGAAGGATCGGAAGAGTTCCGATCCGAGTAACTTTTGAACGCCTCTAGCGCATGATCGAGCGCTTTCTTATCGGTGTTTTCATCGTTTAAGAAAATCTGGGCTTGGAGCTTCCAAGGATAGGCGT
The DNA here is from genome assembly GCA_025352185.1 of Oligoflexia bacterium. Lineage (GTDB taxonomy): Bacteria > Bdellovibrionota > UBA1018 > UBA1018 > UBA1018 > JACMQW01. Next base: position 8,480 of record JANXTV010000141.1, on the reverse strand, counting down.
AGTCGGGGTTCGCCTCCCGCGCCTGATCGACGTATTCCTGGGCCGCAACCCATTGGCCTTTCCGCATTTGAAACTCGCCGATCGTCGCGAGAAGCTCCGCTTTTGCCGAAGTCCCCTTCTGAAGCTCGTCTTGAAGAAATTGAATTCCGGCATCGGGTCCTTCGACTTCGGTAATGGCCTTCGAAATCAAAATAATCGGTTCTGTATTTAAGGGGTCGAGTCGGCGCGCCAAACTAAAGAAGAATGGTGCATCTTTATAGCTCTTGGTGGCCATTAGGATTTTACCGTAGGCGACGTAGACATCCGAATCAATCGATTCACGGCTCATTGCTTTTTTATAAAACGCCGCCGCCTCGAGATAACGACCCTGTTTCGCGTACATATCTCCCGCCGCTTTATCCACCGAAGAAGCGCTCGACTGGACTTTCCGAATCTTATCCATCGCCTTCTGGGCGTCTTCCCATTCGTAGCTTTGGATCAGGACCGAAATGTATTTCGACCACACCTCGATACTATTTGGATCCATTTCTGCGGCACGCTGATAATTCATCCGCGCGTTCACGAGATCATTCATTTGAACAAACATATCGCCGATTTTTATGAGGGGTTGAATGGACTTTGGATTTTCAATCCGGGCCTTCAGGAACTGACCGAGGGCTTCACTCACTTCGCCCTTCTTGAGGAGTTTTTCACCCTCACCTAAATAGAGGTACATCCGGGCTTCCCCGCGCGCTCCCGGAACACTTCCTCCCTCTCGGCCGAGTAATGTATAGTACTCCAGTAAATAGTCCCGGTTTTGGCGGTCGAGAAAGAGAGCTCGCTCGATCGAGGCCAGGGCATCATCAAACTTCTGCTTAACGGAGTAATACTGCGAGAGAAGGTAGTTTGCCTGTCCCAAATCTTTCGGTGATAAAAATTCTGGTTCCATCAAAATTTGTTTTAGGTCCTTCGCCGAATTCGAAATGCTCCCATTTTTCCAAGCGATGAAAACCTTTCGGAGTCTGGATTTCGCGTGCGTGGGCCAGGATTTTAAAGCTTTCTCATAATTTTCTGCAGCCGCTGTATAATCCCCGAGTTCCTCGGAAATTCTTCCACGCAGGTAGAACACTCGGGGAGTCCTCACCAGATTATCCGGAAAATTTTGGAGCCACATAGACGCTTCCGCGGGTTTTCCCTTCGCGAGGAACGCTTCCGCTAAATAGATAAAGAGCGTGACGTCGAAGGACTTTTTTCCCTTCGTGTAATCAACCATCCGCTGTATCGCCGCGTCGGGACGACCCGTAACTGATAGGAATTCACACTCCGCAATAATGATCTCCGGTAATTCAATTCCCTTTGCTTTAGCCGCGTCGATCAACTGGGAAATGACCGAGAAAAAATTCTCGTCTTTCGTCGAGGTATCAATCAGGTTCACGTAAGCACTCGCGAGCATCGCGTAAGCTTTAATATTCTCGGGGTCCGCCGTCACGGCCTGGCTAAATCGGTGCGCGGCCGCTTTATAACCCCGCACGTGGTCCATGGCGTAGAAGTTTAAGCCCTCGGTGTAAAGGGCCTGGCTCGCCGGAGAGTTCGGTTTAGCGTCGATTCGTTTTGGAAACGTCGGACGGAATGCTTCCGATCGTTTTAGAAACTGAGCGGTCGCATTCTTCTGATCTTTTAGGAACGAATCGTAACCGAAATAGCCTAATGCGGCCGAAATCACGACGATTCGGAGTAATTCTTTTCCCCGAGGGAGGCGGAACTTCTTTTTTACCGGTTCAAGCCCCGGGCGATTTAGGGCAATCGTGGCTTCCGCGATGAGCTTTTTATATTTCGGATCGGCCAGGGAGTCGGGAAGGTCATCGGGAAGAATTGCCCTCATTTCCTTACCGTCGGTCACGACGAGATTCTTTTCTTTTTGAAGTCCGAAGAAATTAGACGAATTCGCCACTTCCGTTTTAGTTCCTTCGATTCCGAGACCGCCGGGTTCCACCCAAGTTTTATCGTCGTCTTCAGTCAGGACTCGCGTAGCATCGACGTCGGGAGGCCGCGTTTCGATCGGAGCCTCCTTCTTCTTTTCCTTCTTTTCGGCTTTTTTTCCGTACTTTTTCGATTTCACTTCGGATGCTACGGTGTCATTCGGCAGCTCGGGCGAAGCGGGAATGATTTGGGCAAGCACCACCGTAGGAGCAAATTGCTCTCGGGTCGGACTGAGAATCGGTCGGTAGCTGCTCTGGTCGCTTTTCGGAACTCCCGGGTCGGAGGCGAGCGTACCCGAGGCGTGACGGAGGAGAAGCTCCGCGATATCGGGGAGACGATTGATATCCTGCCAGTCCCCGACTGGATATTCCTTCGCAAGCTCCACTCCGGTAATTTGATTTTTTAAAATAAGCTTCCGAATCCGCTCGAGATCGAGGGGACCTAAAATCCGACCGGACTGGTGCTTTACTCTATAGAGGGGGCCTGGATGCACCCACTGATTTTAACAGAAGAATTCTGGCGGTCGACCCGGCAATAATTGCCCGGGGATAAAGGGACTAAGAACTAGATCTTCGCAACGACCCGCTTCGTGATCGCGATCATCTTCGAGGGTAGAATTCCGATCTGGAGCGTCATTGCGACCATCATCGCGACGGCAAATGCTCCCAGAGCGGGAGTGATGTTGATCGCTCCGCCCTCGGTCTGGGATTCGCGCATGTACATATAGACGATCACGCGGAGATAGTAATAGACCGCAATCGCGCTACAGAGCACCGCGAGGACAACGAGCCAAACCTCACCCGCCTGGATTGCCGAATAGAGGAGGTAATACTTGGAAGCAAATCCGGCCGTCGGCGGAATTCCCGCCATCGAGAAGAGAAAAACGGCCATCGAGAACGATAACCACGGGTGCCGCTTAGCCAGTCCCGAAAGATCGTGCAGATTCAATCCGGTGTCGCCCTTACCGGAAAGGATCGAAAGGATGGCAAACGCGCCGAGGTTCATAATCGTATAACTCGCGAGGTACATCACGACGGGAGCAAAACCTGCTTCCGATCCCGGGGCGGCGATCATTCCGACGAGTAGATAACCCGTATGGGCGATAGAAGAGTAGGCGAGCATACGCTTAAGATTCGTTTGCGTCAGGGCGATCAGATTTCCAATCAACATTGTCGCGAGCGCGAGGACCCAGAGCACGTCGTGTAGTCGGCCTTGGACCGCAGCTTCGAGATCTTTTCCGTAACCGAGTGCGATGAAAACTCGAACGAAAGCGGCAAAAGAGGCCGCCTTAATTCCGGTGGTCATGAAACCCGTGATCGGCGTGGGAGCCCCTTCGTATACGTCGGGCATCCACATATGAAACGGCACCGATGCGATCTTGAAAAGAAAGCCCGTGATGACGAGCCACGCGCCCAGGTGAAATACGGGCGTCGTGAGGGAGGGAGTCGTCGTGATCTTCGCCAGAATGTCCGTGATTAAGAACGTTCCGGTTGATCCGTAAAGAAGGGCCGTACCGTAGAGGAGGATCGCCGAGGCCGCCGCGCCGAGAATAAAATACTTCATCGCCGCTTCGTTCGATCGGCGATCGTTCCGCCGGAATCCGACGAGGATGTAAACGGATAGCGACATAATCTCGAGGGCGATAAAGATCGAAATGAGATCGAGCGTCGACGCCATCAGCATCATCCCGATCGTCGAAAAGAGGAGAAGGACATAATACTCGGGGTACTGAAGGCCTTCTTTATCAAGGTACTTCAGGGAGGAAAAAATCGAGAGCCCGGCCGCTCCGAGAAAGAGAATATTAAAGAAGGCCGAATACCCGTCGGCGACCATCATTCCCCCGAAAAGGTCCGTTCGGTGCATCGTGATCTGCCCTGCGGAAGAGAGAATCGCAAAAAAGATTCCCGCGATACCCACTCCGAATACCGACCATTTAGCCGGGATGACCCGGCTTACGGAAAGGATCATACAAAGTAAGGTCGCACCCAAAATCCAGAAATAGGGAACCAGTGCCGCAAGTTGCTCGCTCGAGAGACCGAGTAAAGCGGGATCGACTACTTTTAACGCTTCCATCTATTTATTCCTCTGTACGTCGCCATTCATAGCCGTAGAAACAATTTCGGCCCTTGCCGTTCGCTCCACCAACCGTGCGACTGACGTTTCCATTTTTTCGAAAAAGAAATTCGGGGTGATTCCCATCCAGAAGATCGCAATCATTAGAGGCGCGAGGACTAACATTTCCCGCACGGAAAGGTCTTTTAACTTTTTATTCAGGTCGTTTTTAATCGGCCCGAACATCACTCGCTGGAACATCCAGAGCATGTATACCGCACCAAAAATCACACCGGTCGTCGCAAGGATTGCGAGTCCAGGATTCGCTTTCCACGTTCCGAGGAGAATTAGAAATTCCCCGATAAAACCGTTCGTTCCGGGCAGTGCAATCGACGCCAGGGTCGCAATCATGAAGGCAATCGCGAAGAGCGGCATGACTTTCGTAATTCCACCGAACTCCTTGATCTCTTTCGTGTGTCGGCGCTCGTAGAGCATGCCGACGAGAAGGAAGAGTGCGGGCGTGGAAATTCCGTGCGCGAGCATCTGGTAAACGGCTCCCGAACTGCCGATCGCATTCAGCGAAAAGAGTCCAATCACGACGTATCCCATGTGGGAAACCGACGAATAGGCGACGAGCTTTTTCATGTCGGGTTGGACCATCGCAACCCACGCGCCGTAAACGATCGCAATCGATCCGAGAACCATAAACGTATGCTGGTAGGTATGTACTGCCTGTGGAAAGAGCGGGAAGGCGAACCGGATGAATCCGTAACCACCCATTTTAAGTAAAACACCCGCCAGAATAACCGATCCGGCCGTCGGTGCTTGAACGTGGGCATCCGGTAACCATGTGTGCACCGGAAACAGGGGGACCTTAATTGCGAAGGCGAGGGCGAACGCTAGGAAGAGGAGACTCTGGGTCGAGAAGTAACCCGCTCCGTCCAGCTTTACTTTATAGAGATCGATTAACGCCGTCGAAAAGGATCCAAACTGAACCTTATGCTGGTAAGCGAGAAAAAAGATCGCAACCAGCATGAGGAGGGAACCCACCATCGTAAAGATGAAGAATTTCATGGCGGCGTAGATTCGCTCTTTTCCACCCCATATACCGATCAGGAAATACATCGGGATGAGCATCGCTTCCCAGAAAACGTAGAATAAAAAGGAATCCATCGCGACGAAAGCCCCGATCATTCCCGTCTGAAGGGCCATGAGGAGCGTGTAGTATTCCTTTTCACGTTCTTCGACCCCGTCGTAGGACGCGAGCACGACGATCGGCATGAGGAAAGTCGTTAGGAGTACAAGCCAGAGGCTGATGCCATCTATTCCGAGGAGGTAATTCACTCCGAGACCCGGTATCCATTCGACGGATTCCGCGAACTGAAACTCCGCTCCCTGCGCACTAAAGCCCCAGTAGAGCTTTAAAGAAATGAAGAAGAGGATGAGAGATCCCGCGAGGGTCCAGTGCTTCGATACTCGTACCGGGAGTAGGGTTCCGAGTACCGCCCAAAATAGCGGAAAAAACGTCAGTGTCGAGAGGAGATGTGAATTCATCCATTCCATAACTAAATTAGCCTTCCGGAAACCTGATTAAATAAATCCGCGAACGAGGTACCCGAGCGTCAGCACGAGACCCACTAAAATCATGACTGCATAAACCTGAAGTGATCCCGTTTGGACAGTCCGGGCTGCTTGCCCCGACCACTGTGAAATCCGTCCGAAACCTAAAACGATGCGGTCGATGACCGCGACGTCGAAACTCTTCCAAAGGGACATCGAGATCTCGTAGATCGGCTTAATAAACGCACTTTCGTACAGTTCATCGACGTACCACTTCTCTTCTAAGGTCTTGTGAAGCTTCTGGTGATTCGCCTTCCGTGCATCCGCGCCTTTCAGATTCGTATATGTTTTCCACGCAAACGCGATGGCCGCGACCGCCACGAGGGTCGAGAAGATCATCAGGCCGTACTCGGTCGAGTGCCCCGCGGTAAAGCTTTCCGCTTCGTGGGCCGGAATGACGGGTTCGAGCCAGGTCTCAAGCCAACTAGAGTGGGGAATTCCGAGGAACCCGCCGACAATCGAAAGGATCGCCAGGATCACGAGGGGAATCGTCATCGTCGCCGGAGATTCATGTACGCCCTTCGGTGCGTGGGAATGTCCGTGATCGTCATGATGATCGTCGTGGCCATTCGAATGGGCGCCCATTTTCGATTCGTCGAATCGGGGCTTCCCAAAGAAAGTGAGGTAAAACATGCGGGTCATATAAAACGCCGTAAGTGCCGCCGTCAGTGCGCCGAGAACCCAGAGAAATTTATTCCCGTGGGGATTCGCGAACGCATTCCAAAGAATCTCGTCTTTCGAGAAGAATCCTGAAAACGGGGGAATTCCGCAAATCGCGATCCATCCCACGAGGAATGTGACGAAAGTAACTGGCATTTTCGTGCGCAGCCCACCCATTTTAAGGATGTCCTGTTCTTCGTGCATCCCGTGAATCACAGAGCCCGCGCCTAGGAACATCAGGGCTTTAAAGAACGCGTGCGTGATTACGTGGAAAACTCCGGCGGTATAGGCGCCGACTCCGCAGGCTAGGAACATATAGCCGAGCTGGGAGACGGTCGAATACGCGAGAACCTTTTTGATATCGGATTGGGCGATCGCAATCGTCGCCGCGAAAAATGCAGTTAATCCACCGATCACGGCAATCACCATCATCGCCGTCGGCGAGAGGGAGAAAAGTCCGTTTAGGCGGGCAACCATATAAATCCCGGAAGTCACCATCGTCGCCGCATGGATGAGTGCAGAAACGGGCGTCGGACCGGCCATGGCGTCCGGCAACCAAACATAAAGCGGGATTTGTGCCGACTTACCCGTGCATCCGACAAAAAGAAGGAGGCAGGTCGCGGTGATCGCGAGTGGGTTCAGCGTCGCTACGAAGTCTCCCTTGCCGAGGAGTTCGACGAGTTTCGCAAACTCGAGTGTGCCGAAGTGGGTATAGAGCATAAACATACCGAGGATAAAACCGAAGTCACCCACACGGTTCGCAATGAAAGCTTTTTTTCCGGCGGAGGCTTTCGCAATATCCTCATACCAGTAGCCGATTAGCAGGTAGGAGCAGAGACCGACCCCTTCCCAGCCTAAAAATAGAATCGGGAGGGAAGAACCCATCACGAGCATCAGCATCGCGAAGCAAAAGAGGTTCAAGTAGGCAAAGAATTTACCCGGAGTTGCATCGTGAGCCATGTAGCCGATCGAATAAAGGTGGATCAGCGTCCCCACTCCCGTAATCACGAGAGTAAATAGCGTCGATAGGGAATCCACCCGGAGGGCCATCTTTAAATCGAGGTCGCCGACTTTAATCCACGAGAAGAGATTTTCGTCGATCACCCGACCTTCGGCCGGCAATCCCTTCAATGTAAGAAACGTCTGGAGGGAAATCAGGAAGGCGCCAAAAATTACCGCCGTCGCGATCACCCCTGGAATCGTGGCACCCGCGCGTTTCGCGCCCGTTCGGGTTTGGAAGAATCCGTACCAGATTCCGTTGATTAAGAATCCAAGGAGGGGAAGGAGGGGTATCCATTTCAGCATAGCGTGCTCCAAAACCTATTCTTTTAGGAGACGGATCTCATCCGTATCCACCGTCCGGAGTGTCCGGAACATCGAAATTAAGAGGCCCAGTCCAACGGCGCTTTCGGCGGCCGCGACGACGATAATAAAGAAAACCGCCATTTGCCCACCCATGTCCTCGAGCTGTCTCGAGTAGGCGACGAAAGAGAGGTTAACCGCGTTCAGCATGAGCTCGACACACATGAGGATGATGATGATATTCCGGCGAATGAGGACTCCCGCGAGCCCGATGAAGAATATGATCGCGCAGAAAGATTGGACGACCCAAGGCTGAACCGAATTCGAGGCATCAAGCGCGTTCATGGGTGCTCCGTTTCTGGCTGATGTTTCGTTTCGCGATGGCCACGGCCCCGACGATTCCGGCAAGTAGAAGTACCGAGGTGAGTTCAAACGGAAGGACGTACCTCGAGAACATGAGCTGGGAGATCACTTTCGAGTTACCGCCGGCGGTTTCCACCGCAGCCACCGTGTAGGCGCCGGGTTTTAAACCCGTTACTTCCGAGTGCTTGAGCGCCCAGATGAAAACGCCGAGTAAGATCACGCAAAAGATCCCGACGAACCCTTTGAGGACCGGATGCGAGCGGCGCATATCGAAAGAGGGTTCATCCGCGTTCAGAAGCATGATCACGAAAATAAACAAAACCATGATCGCGCCTGCGTAAACCAGGATCTGGAGGGCCGCGATCAGGTGTGCGCTCAGGTTTGCGTAAATACCGGCAAAGGCCGCGAACACGAGCACGAGGCTAAAGGCACTCGAGACCGGATTTTTTTTAAATACGACGAGCATCGAACCGGCAATCGCGAGACTCGCGAAGATATAGAAACCGACGGGTGAAATTTCCATT
>JANXTV010000092.1 GCA_025352185.1 Oligoflexia bacterium | reverse complement strand
CCAATTTTCCCCCGTTCGGGAAGGGCTTTCGAAATTCGCCAGAGGAAGTCGTGACTCAGTTCCGTGGGATTCGGGCGTTTAAAGGACGTCACGTCACACCCCTGGGGATTCATTCCGCTCATGACGTGGCGTATGGCTCCGTCTTTTCCCGAAGTATCCATTCCCTGAAAAATAATGAGCATGGACTTCGAATGGCTCGCGTAGAGCTGCGTTTGCAGCTCGAATAGGCGTTCCTGATTTTCCAGAAGAATACGGGCGTATTCCTCGTCCGAGCGGTAACGGGGCTTAACTTCGACCGGGATTTTCCGGAGATCAATGCTCCTCGCGGAATTCACGGGGACGTAACCACCTGATTTTTTCATGGACCACCTTCGGTATTTTAAGGGAAACTGGAGATACCGGGATGAAAACATTCGATCGCCAGTTTGGCAAAACCCTTTTCGACTCCCTCCCTACCGGACCCGGGATCTATCGGTTTTTTAATGCGGAGAATGAACTCATCTACGTCGGAAAGGCGAAAAATCTTCGCCGGAGACTCGCGCAGTATCGAAATGCGAAGCGGCGTAAGGCACACGCGAAGATGCGAAAGATCGTCGCGGAGGCGCGCCGGCTCGAGCACGAAGTCTGCATCGACGAGCGAGAGGCGCTCCGGCTCGAAAACTCGATCATCCAGTCGATGCGTCCGAAGTGGAACGTGGCCGGGGCCTTCTATTTTCTCTACCCGATGGTCGGCGTAAAAGTTACCGGGGATGATCTCCACCTTTGCTACACGACGAGCCCCGAATTTTTTCCGGACTACCGGTTCTTCGGGGCATTTCGCTCCCGCGAACGGACACGGGACGGATTCTTCGCGTTAATGGAACTCCTCAGGCTCGTGGGTCATCCCATTCGGAAAGCGAAGACCCCGGCGCGGGTGGTGCTTCCGGGTAAAGCTCGCGCCTACCTCTACGGATTTCGACAGGTTCCGGAAACATGGTTTCCTCGATTAGAAGATTTTCTACGCGGAACGAGTTTTCTCGCCATCGAGGAACTTTCACTCCTCCTCCTCGAGCGGCCGACCGCGGTCGCCCGTTCGAAGGAAACTCAGGAGCACCTCTTTGCGATCCGACGATTCTGGCGTCACGAGATTCAGGTCCTCGTCCGAGCGTGCCATCGGGCAAAATTTCTCGAATACCCCGTCCCCCAGAAGACTCGCGACCTCGTATTCATCGAGGGTCGGGGTATTTAGGGACTTCGGAGCTCCGGCACGGGGTGTGCAAACTCTAGGGGAATGAAAAACCAAAACTGCTTCTATACTCTTCCTCGGTCCTTAAAAATTCTGGGAGTGCTGTCTGTCCTTTCGATCGCACTCCTTCACTCGCTGCCTACGCTCGCCGATGATTCTGCGACCACGAATACGGGTCCATTCAGCGGCGGCGCGGAAGCGAATTTAAACCTCACCACGGGTAACACCGATATTAAAACTTACGGTGCGAGCCTTTTCGCCGACTATCGCGCGGAGGTCCTTACGACCCGCGCGAAAGCTAATTTCATGCAGAACAAAACGGGAGATGTCGAACGCGCGAAGCGTCTCGGTGCTTCCATTCGCACGGGGCTAAATATTACCCAGAATGTTGATTTTTTCGCACTCGGTACGTTCATGCACGATAACTTTACCGGAGTGGATCGCCAGTGGATGGTCACCCCCGGTCTCGGTATTTACGCGGTGAATACTCCCGAAGCGAGTATTCGGTTTGAGTTCGGGATGGGATGGATGAGCGAAAAGTATTATTCGACTTTCCTTGCCGACCGATCCTTTACCGTCGCGACGGGTGGTCTGGGGATTCGTTTAAAACTTTCGGACGTCGCGGATTTTACGGATGATGCGATTTATATTTATCCGATCAAAGAAACGGATGACTGGCGCATTAATAACGTGGCTGCGGTTACTTCGGCAATTACCCAGCACGTAGCCCTTAAACTTTCCTACACCGTCGAACACCGGAACATTCCGGTTTTTCTACGGAATAAGGACGATACCTTTACGACGGCTTCGATCGTCGTAAAACTTTAATTCACCCGGTTTGCATCCCGAGTGAATGTACGAATCTTGCCTGAACGTTAGTAAATGACCTGATTCTCTATCGACCTATACTCGAAAACGGTGTCAGGTCTTCGGGGCCCATTCAAAAGAAGAGACTTGAATGGGCCCCGTCGCGTTTATGAAGCCCCGTTAGTCAAGGAGCGTGGGGTTGCGCATGAGGATGATCGCACTCATGATTTTTGCGAGGTAACGATCGGCACTTGGCTCGGATCGTTCGAGGACCCACGGATCTCGCGTCGCATATTTCTTCATTAAGCGATGCACCTGATTCTCGCCTACGTTATAACCGAGCAGGGCGAGGCGCCAATCCTTAAACAGGTCGTGCCGAAGGTGCGTGAAATAGCGCATGGCCGCGAGGGTTTCCCGATGTTCGACGAGTCTCTCATCGCTCTCAGGATTTCCCGGTGTCTCAATGTGGAGACCGTACTTTTTTCCCGTCGGGATAATGAAGCCCCAGAGTCCGGCCCCGACGCTCGACTTCCGGTAGTAGTTCTCGTACCTCGATTCGACGATCGGAACGGCGAGGAGTTCCTCCGCAAGTTCGAAGGCCTCGATTTTCGAGCGGATCATGGGTTCGTGGGCGGGGAGCCGTGCGAGCGCTTGGCGCATGGATTCCCGGGCCGATTCGTCGGTGAGGATGTGATTCAGCTCTCCGAGGACGAGATCATTCATTTCGACCGGGAATTTCGGATTTCGGTTCGCTTTCTCGGCGTAGGACTCCGCTTCCTTAAGGCTGAGAGCGCGCGTCTGGGCAAAGCTTCGCTCCACGACCGCGGTCGCCGCGAGAATTCCTAAGGTACCGATTAAGACGACAAGGGCTAGCCCGGGGCGACGAGGACGGTTCTGATTTTCGAAAAGCATTTCGATTCTCCGTTCTAATAGTTTACCCGCGAACCCGGCGGCCATGCTGGTGGTACCGACCAGCGGGTCGCCCGGCGCGAGGGTGTTTTTCGCCACCTCGAGGAGGCAGCGTCCATATGCGGTCGTCGAAATCCGGCGAATTCGTACCAGAAATTCGTCGACCGCAAACTCTTGTAATTTTTCTGTGATGCGTCCCCAGGCGTAAATCCCGGGATTCAGGAAGAACGCGATTTTTAAGCACTCGATGGCATAGGTCCAAACGGTGTCGCGACTCCGGTGATGCTGGAGCTCGTGCGCAAGGGCGATCCGGAAACTCCCCCGGTCGAGGAGAATAGATTCCGGGATGACGACGTATGCGCCTGCGAGGATGCGGGCGGAATAGGGTACGCGGGTATCCGAAGTCGTCGCGATTACGACTCGTCCATAGCGGCGGAGAACCGGGAGGGAGGTGAGTGATCGGACGAGTCGGCGATAATTTCGGAAAAGACGCACGACTCCGACCGCGAGACCAGCGTAGAAAAGGAATGGCAGGGCGGACGAACCGAACGGGGAAGATGGGGAGCTCGGGACCGCGATTCCGACCGAAACCGGGACGGCCGTGCTGCCGCTTAAGTTCGCATATCCTAAGCGGGTGTCGCCCCAGGATTTCGCCGGCGGGTGGAAGAGGGCAGCGCGAGGAATCCACGGCGTGGCGACCGCAAAAAGAATCGAACCGGCGAGGAGGATGCGTGCGAGCCGTAACCAATATTTCGCGGAGAAGCCGAAATGTTTTCCGGAGAATAGTCCACGCATTAGGTAGAATACGACGCCCGATACGGCGAGGAGGGCATTCATCGCGAGGTAGGTCTTCATGATGAACCTTTCCGGATTTTTTCGTTGAAGAGCGCCTGGATCGATTCTATTTCACC
>JANXTV010000091.1 GCA_025352185.1 Oligoflexia bacterium | reverse complement strand
CCGAGTTCCGACGAAACAACCCGGACTGCGCCCGATGGAGATTCTGGGGAGCGAAACCGCGGAGCGACTCGTTGCCGTCGTACCGGAAGAACGTGTAGAAGCACTGATCGGGCTCGCGAAACGTCGGGGCATTCAAGGCGCCGAAATCGGACGCATTACCACCACCGGAAAAATCCTAGTTCGCAGTGGCGATGAAAAAGTAGTCGACCTGGATTCGAAATTTTTACGTGGGAATCAGCCGCGCGCGCAGGAAACGGCGACCCTCGCGCAGGCCGCTCCGCTTCGTCAAACGGCGGCGTTCGGAGATCCCGCGAAAGAAGGTGTCGAAACTTTACTGCGAATCATGAGTCATCCGAACGTCTGTTCGCGCGAGTGGCTGATTCGGCAACTGGATCACGAAGTACAGGGGACGAGCGCGCTAAAGCCACTCCATACGGTTTCCGTTTCGCCCGAAGTGACCCATAGCGGACCGAACGACGGTGGCGCTCTAAAATTAAAATTGCAGTCGAATTTGGGCCTCCTGATTTCTTCCGGTCTCGCGCCTCGGGCGACCGGGGTCGATGCCTACCTCATGGGCGCGCTTTCCGTCGATGAGGCCGTTCGTAACGCACTTTCGTGCGGTGCGGATTACGGTAAGGAAGATTTTCTCTTTGCGCTGGCTTACCAATTCTCCTGTCCGGGTAAAGATCTCGAAGATTCACAACTGCGGGGTCAGCTTTTACGGGCTTGCTTCGGAGCTTCCCGAGCCGCGATTGAACTGGGTACTCCCTTCGTGCACGGAAGTCAGAAAACAATTCTGGGCCAGGCATCGAAGCTCCATTTTCTCGTTCAGGCCATTTCGCGCACCACAAAGGTCGCGGGTATTCGCAGCTCTGATTTTAAAACTCCCGGCGACGGTGTTTACCTCCTCGGACCGGCGCAGTTTGGGCTCGTCGGTTCGCTCGTGAGCGAAGTCTACGGCGGCGTTCCCGCAGATGCGGTCTCTCCCATTCCGCAGTGGGATACGGCTCGCCGACTCTATGCTTGGCTCGGCGGCGGGATTGGGAAGGAACAGAAAAAACTACGCTCGATCCACGATATTTCGGACGGCGGCATGATGACCACGATCGCAGAAAGCTGCATCGCCCGCGGAATGGGCGTCGCGCTTCAGTATCCCGAAGGACTGCCCCGCACGAGCGAGTGGGAGTTTTTATTCGGCGAAGGGTTCCACGGGTTTATCGCATCGTGCACCGAGATCGACGGACCACTCGTCGAAGCCGAACTCCAGAGTCTCGACGTACCGTTTGTAAAACTCGGCGTGGTGACGGGAAGTGGCGTGGTCCAAGTCCGGCGCGGAGAAACTCCCGCGCTCGTAATTGAAACGAAAGTATTGCGCCAGGCTTGGAAGCGGGAAGGGTACTGGGAATAAAAATGAGTACCGATGTCGTTCGACCCCGAGTTTTAGTCCTGCGCGCTCCCGGTATTCTGAGCGAAAACGAAACGGCCCAAGCCTTCGCGACGGCCGGTTTCGAAGTCCATTTACGGAACCTCGAAGATCTCATCGCCGAAGGGTACCGTGAAGATACCCTCGCGTCCGAGTACCAAGTCCTCGCGATTCCGGGCGGCGCCTCTACGGCCGATGAGCTCGGCAGCGGAAAGCTCCTCGCTTTAAAGATCTCCCACCAACTCGGCTGGACCCTTTCGGCGTTCGCCGCGCGTGGGGGAATGGTCATCGGAATCGGGAGTGGCTTCCACACCCTCATTCGAATCGGAGTTTTCGGTAAGGAAATTTCGGTCACTTCGAGCGCGGGTGGAAAACACCTTCAGGCCTGGGTGAAGGTCGCTCCGATCGGCACGGTCTGCGCTTGGCTAAAAGGACTGGGAGTCGTCGATCTGCCGCTTCGCCATAGCGATGCCCGGATCGTCATCCACCCGAACCGGAGGACAGAAACGCTCGTGAAACTCCAGCGCCGAGGAATGCATTGCCTTAGGTACGAGGGAAATATGATCGGCAGCGAAGAGGGGATCGCCGGTCTCTGTGATTCGAGCGGTCGAATCCTCGGGATCATGCCGCATCCCGAGAGTTTCATCCGGTGGACGGCGCACCCCGAATGGACACTCGCCCCGCAGAGAGCGAACGCCCCCGGACAGGGGCTCGCGCTTTTCGAAAATGCGTATCAGGAGTCGATGCGTGCGCTTCAGCCCGAAGCTTAGCGAAGAAATTTACTCCGCGAAGATCACCGGACTCGAGCCGACCGAATGGATCGTGGTCGAAGCGGGCGTCTCCCGCGAAGAAGTGAAGGAAAGTTTCCTGGCGGACGGGAAGGGATTCACTTCCCTCGCGATTCAGGATCTCACGAGCCTCACCCGATTCATTCTCGGGGCTCTCGTCGACGCGAAGCGGGTCCTCGGCGCGCCCTCGCGGCAGGAAGTCCTGCGCAGGCTACTCGCAAACCGCGATCTTCTCGAATTCCTTCCGGAGATTCGCCGTTTAAAGCGACAAAAAGACTTTTATAAAAAACTCGACCGTTCGGTTCAGGCCGCGCGGATGACCTACGGCTCGGCCGACGAACGAGATGCCCAGGAAGAACGGCTCGACCAAAACGGCGGGTCTGGCATTCTCCGAGCCGAGATGCTCGTCGTGATCGCCGCCTACGAAGAATGGTTATCGACGAACCAGGCGTGGGATCTTCCGCGTCTGCTCCTCGCGGCTACGGCCGTTTTAGGCGCTCCGGAAGCCGAGTTTACGTTTCCAGAACGACTGATTATCCTTTCCCGGGAAATCGGCGAAAGTCGCTCCGAGGCGTTTTTCGAGGCGCTCGCTCACCGCGTGACTCTGCACCGGGTTTTCGTCGCTGATTCGCTCGGCCAGGATTTTACGACGATGGTTCGGCCCGCGGAATTCTCCGAGGGTACGGCGAGCTGGGAAGAGTGGCACACCGTCGACGATGCCTGCGACCGAGTGGGGGACGCACTCCTCGCGGAATTTCGTGCCGGAACGCTCGCGGAAAACGGGATACTCCTCCCGGACCTTCCACCGGTCAGGCGAAGCCTTAAGCGCGCGCTCGCGGAACGCGGACTCCTCCTGAAGGATCCGCGGGATCCCACCCGTTTAAAGTGGGAAGAGGCCATGAAGGTCGCGCTCCTCCCGCTTGATCTCGTAGCGAAACGTTTTAAGTCCGAAGAGGTGATTTCGTTCCTGCATTCGAGTTGGATGCGGCTCGACCGAAATCCCGAAGTGGAATTCGCCGAAAAACGAAAGCTCCATCAGGAAATTCTCGACCGTGGGATTCGGTTCGGCCTGGCGGCCTACTCGGGGGACCGACTCGAGCGCGTACGGGCGATGCTCGAGCTTTTAAACGAGGCGTTTTCTCCGCGGATTCGGATCGACGAGGCGGCCGCTTTCCACCTCGCTTGGATCCGTAAAAACGAGGACTTCGAGGCGTGGGTCCACGAATTTTTTACCTCCGTTTGGGAACGGTTTGAGCAGGATCTCCTCGTGATCGGCGAAGGAAAACGGAAAGCTCCGATTCTTTATTGGCTAGAGCGGCTTAAGCTCCGTCTCCAGGACGCGACGCCGCCGTTTGAGAAAATACAAATCGAAAACGGGGTGGAGGTTTTCCGTCTCGGGCAAACCCCGTTAAAATATCCAGAAAAACTGTGGTGCCTAGCGCTGCCGCCTCGGTATACGACGGGCGACCCGAGCGGAGATTATTTCTACTCGGACCGTGACCGGGAGATTCTGGCCGGTACTTTTCTCGTTCGTTCGTCGGTGAAGGATGCGGAGTTTAGTCGACGAGTTTTAAAGCACTGGGTGCTCCATGCGAACTCCGTGGTGTTTCTCGACGCGCTTTATGACTGGGATGGGCGCGAACGGGAATCCATTGAACCCCTCCTTCAGGAACTCTCGCTTCTCGGGGACGGCGGCATCGTTAAGAAGGAATGCCATTCGTATCCCCGGTGGGGGCCGAGTTACCTCCATCCGAAGCTCGCACCGCCGAGAAAAATCACGCTCCCTCCTTTTTTAAGTCGCGAGATTCGGGCATCCGATCTCGAATCTTTCAGTCGTTGTGAGTTTCAGGGTCTGATGATGGGACGTTGGCGGGCTCGGGACTCTAAACCGAGTGACCTCGAAATCCGCGGTGATTCGCGGGGAATTCTCCTCCACGAAGCGGTTAAGGTCCTCGCGCTTTCGCGCGACGGCGAGGGAAACTTCGGCGTTTCCTCGGACGAAGCACTGGAGGAGGCGTGGGCGAAACGTCGGCCGAAGGGTCTGCTCCAGGGAGAGAAGCTCGCAAAATTTACGAAGCGGAAACTGCTGCCGATCCTCGAGGC
>JANXTV010000051.1 GCA_025352185.1 Oligoflexia bacterium | reverse complement strand
GGCGCCGAAATTCTTACCGTCGAGGGAGCGCGCGAATAAATGGAAAAAAATAAGGAATCGACGCCACTGCGGTGGAAGTCTTACTCGACCGAAGTTCCCGGAAAGTGGGTTCTCGCCGGAGAGCATACCGTTCTTCGGGGTGGCACCGCGATCGCCCTTCCCCATCCCGACTTAAAATTACGTCTCGAGTTTCGTCCGGGGGATCCGAAGCGTCCGGTCGCCTTCACCGTCGAACCCGATTACGGAATGCTCGTGATCCAGGAACTTCTCCGGATTGCGGGAGACTGGCTCGGGACCCGGGGAATTCGCCTCGAGTTCCCGCACGGACATTTAAAGCTTTCGAGTACGATTCCGTTTGGCGCGGGTTTGGGGTCCTCCGCCGCGCTTTCGGTGGCCACCGCGCGGTGGGTTCTTTCCGCCGTCGGGTTAGAACGCGCACTCGAGCGGGAACTCGCTCGCCAAATGGAAAACCGGTTCCACGGAAAAAGCTCGGGCATGGACGTATCGGTCGTGTCGATTGAGGAGCCGATTCTCTTTTCGATGAAGGAAGGGGCGGTGAGCCTCGGTCTCAGTCACCTCCCACCGTTCGTGTTCGCCGACACCGGCCTTCGTTCGTCGACCAAGGACTGCATCGAAACGGTAGAAAAAGTTCGGGTCGCGGATCCCCTCCGGGGTGCAAAGCTCGATCTCGAGATGAATCACGCGACTCAGGAAGCCCTCGATGGACTGCGGGCGTACGACGATGCTTTCGAAAGAAATGACGAGCCGGCGGTGAGTTCGGCGTTAGGGATGATCGGGAGCGGGATTTCGCGGGCTCGGGAAGTTTTCCGGGCGTGGGGCCTCATTCCCGAGGGATTAGGCGGTCAGGTCCTCGACTTGGAAGCGGCCGGATGGCGGTACTGGCGCTTAACCGGGTCGGGCCAGGGCGGATTTCTCGTTGGGTTAAAATAGGGCCGAAAGTGACGCGGCGCGCTCACAACCCCTGCTTGAGCTTGGGCGAATTCCCCTCTATATGTATGGATCTCGGTCGCAAGGCCGAAATTTTTACCCGTGAGGAGGTGACACTACTATGCCAGGAATAACGATTCGAGACGGCGACTCTTTTGAGGCCGCCCTTAAGAAGTTCAAAAAACAATGTGAGAAAGCCGGCATCCTCGCGGAAGTCCGTAAGCGTGAAGCTTACGAAAAACCTTCGGTGAAGAAGAAGAAAAAAGCGATTGCTGCTCGCAAGCGCCTCACGAAAAAAGGCCGTGGATCCCGCGGATAATTCGCGGTTCCCGTTCTGATTTCACGACATTATCGAGGGGGAGCGTTCGGTTCTACCGAGCCTTCCCCTCCTTTCATTCATGATTCGAAGTCCCCGCGGCGCGGGGGAGGAGTGTCCATGGCGATTAAAGAGAAAATTTCCGAGCTGATGAAGGCATCGATGAAGTCCGGGGATAAAGAAACCCTCCTTTACGTGCGCAGTCTCCACTCCGCCGTCCGTAAGAAGGAAATCGATGACCGGGTCGATCTCGACGACGCCGCTATCCAAAAAATTATCGGCACGCTTTTAAAGCAGCGCCAGGATTCGATCGAGCAGTTCCGTACCGGCGGACGAGAAGACCTCGCCGTAAAAGAAGAAGCGGAAGCGAAGTTTTTAAAGACGTTCATGCCCGAGCAGATGTCCGAAGCCGACGTGAAAGCCGTCGTCGACTGGGCCGTTAAAGAATCCGGCGCGACCAACGCTAAGGAAATGGGAAAAGTCATGGCTCTGCTCATGCCTAAAGTGCAGGGTAAAGCCGATGGTAAGCTTGTGAATAATCTCGTTAAGGCGGCTTTGGGGGGGTAACGCCCGGGCGGCGGAGGTCACCGACCTACACGGCGCCAGCCCGACGGCGAAGGTCGCTGACCTACTCGACGCCCCCGCTAACCACCGAACACCTCCAAAAAAACGAAGTCCATTGAGTACCGGCCGAATTTCCCCCGAATTTCTCCAAAAAGTAAAAGACGCGGTGAATATCATCGACGTCGTAGGCGAACACGTCGTCCTCCGGAAGGCGGGTTCGAACTTTTCCGGACTGTGCCCGTTTCATAATGAGCGGAGCCCTTCGTTTTCCGTCACCGAGCAAAAGCAATTCTACCACTGCTTCGGCTGTGGGAAGTCGGGCGACCTCGTTTCGTTCGTCCGCGAGATTCACGGATTAAATTTCACCGAAGCCGTCGAGGAACTCGCCGAACGCGCAAACCTCCCGCTGCCGAAAGATTTTAAGCGCTCGGCCGACGAGAGTGATCCCGAGGTCGCAAAGAAGCGGGGAGAGCAGCGCGAGAAAACCGCGACGGCTTATAAGTTAAACCGCTTCGCCGCGAAATTTTTCCGCGACCAGCTTTCGCATCCCGCCTGCGCGCACATCGCCGAATATTTCCGGAAGCGGGGAGTGAGTTCGGCCCTCTCGCAGAATTTTTATATCGGCGCGGCACCGGCGAGCTGGGATGGACTCGCGAATTTTTTCGCGAACGCGAAAGCGCCGCTTCCCCTCGCGTCCGAACTGGGTCTGGTGAAGCCGTCCCAGAAAGCGACGGGCGGAAAAGCGGCGGGCGGTCCCGGATATTTCGATCTCTTCCGGAACCGCGCGATGTTTCCGATTCTCGATTTACGCGGAAAGGTCGTCGGATTCGGGGGGCGTGGCCTCCCCACTCCGAAGGGCGCCCCCGACGTCGGCGGGGAAACTCCGAAGTATTTAAATTCTTCCGAGTCGGAACTTTTCCATAAATCAAAAATCGCCTACGGACTTTTCCAAGCGCAGAAGCACATCCGCGAG
>JANXTV010000047.1 GCA_025352185.1 Oligoflexia bacterium | reverse complement strand
GAAATTCAGTACAAACGAAACGATGTCGACTTCCACCGCGGAACGTTTCGTGTCCGGGGAGATGTCGTCGAGGTCTTTCCCGCCTACGAAGAGGAGCGGGCGATCCGAATCGAGTTTTTTGGCGACGATATCGAAACGATTTCGACCGTTGATCCTTTACGCGGAGTGCGACTTGAAAAACTTCCCCGCGTGACGATCTACCCCGCCAGCCACTACGTGACGACGCTGGAAAATCGAAAAACCGCAATCGAGTCCATTCGGATCGAACTGCGCGAGCGCCTGCAGGAATTCCGTGGTCAGGGAAAACTCCTCGAAGCCCAGCGCCTCGAGCAGCGAACGATGTTCGACCTAGAGATGATCGAGGAAATCGGCTTCTGCCAGGGAATCGAAAACTATTCCCGTCACCTCACCGGTCGGAATCCCGGCGAAGCGCCCCCGACCCTCATGGATTACTTCCCGAAAGACTGGCTCCTCATCTGCGACGAATCCCACGTGTCGGTGCCCCAGATCGGGGGGATGTACCGTGGCGACCGCGCGCGAAAAATGACCCTCGTCGATCACGGATTCCGGCTCCCGTCAGCCCTCGATAATCGCCCGCTGAATTTCGAAGAGTGGGAAAAGATTCTTAACCAGACGATGTACGTCTCGGCCACTCCCGGCGAATACGAACTCACCAAGTCCAGGGGTGAAGTCGTCGAACAAGTGATTCGTCCGACGGGACTGCTTGATCCGATCGTCGAAGTGCGTCCCGCCACGACCCAGGTCGATGACCTCCTTCAGGAAATTCGGAAGCGGGTCGAAAAGAAAGAACGCGTGCTCGTTACGACGCTGACGAAGAAGCTCGCCGAAGATTTAACGAAATATTATACCGAGCAGAAAGTGCGCGTGAAATACCTGCACTCGGATATTGAGACGCTCGAGCGAATTGAGATCCTGCGTGATCTCCGCCTCGGCGTGTTTGATGTGCTCGTCGGAATTAACCTCCTCCGAGAGGGTCTCGATCTACCGGAAGTTTCGCTCGTGGGAATCCTCGATGCGGATAAGGAAGGGTTCCTGCGCTCCGCGCGATCCCTGATCCAAACCATGGGGCGGGCCGCGCGTAACGCGGATGGCTTCGTGGTCCTCTACGCCGACCGGATGACCGACTCGATGAAGCGTGCGATAGAAGAGACGAGCCGACGCCGAAAAATTCAGGAAGAGTACAACGAAAAGCACGGCATCACTCCGACTACGATCATTAAGGCGATTCGGGCCGACATCGCGGTCGAGACGGGTGAAGACGGAGCCTACGAAGAGGGGCAGCTCTCCCGTTCGAGAGGAAAACGCTCGGGCGAAACTGCGGCGCACGCGAAGCGGGCCCTCGGTACCGGTCGGAAAGACGGCGTCACTCGCCCGATTTCGGACGCCGCTTGGATGGCGAACTCCGACCTCATCGACGGAGTCGAAAAGGAAGACCAAATCAAGGAAGTCGCGGGAGAATATTTCCTCGGTTTCGAACGTCTACGCGAGACCATCAACCGGATGGAAAAAGAAATGAAGGAGGAGGCAAAGGCTCTCCACTTCGAAAAGGCCGCCGAACTTCGTGATCGTCTGCGTCGGTTAAAGATGTACAGCCTCGCGCTTCGCTAACAGCCGTGTTCATCCAGTTCCGGTTCTTCGGTATTCAGGGCGTCGTCCGTGCCGAATAAAGTGGGTAGGGCGAGAAAGCCACTCGCCCGCTTCGCGCCGCGATCAAGGAGCTTATCGCACCCGTCTCCGGCCGGGAGTGGGGAGAACGGCTTACACTGTTTACTCGAAGGGGGGCAAGTGATGCGCACGTGCATGTGATCGCGGTGGAGCGGCGAATGGCGAAGCTTACGGAGCGTTTCCGCCCACTCGCCGCGCATTCCGCGCTCGACGGCGTACTGGCAGAACCGTTTCTTAATGTGTTGGTCGAGGAAAATTCGGTCGAGGCGATGGGTACTATCGAGGAGCTGGATCATCATCCAGTTTGCTTCGACATCAAAATTCCGCGTCACTTCTCCGTTCGAGGCAACGAAATCTTCATCGAATCCGGTTTGATTCGCTTTCTGATCGAGCGGGTCCATCGTCCGGTGATCGTGGCGTAGGAAAATCACGTCGGCGTCGAGTCCATTTTGGTGAGAATCATGCCCGCCAATTTTTCCGCCGTTCTTTCCGGCGATGTCGCCGACTTGAATCGGTTCGGACGCCGGAATTTCGTGGCGAAGTCGTTTCCCAACGGCCGGAAGTAAAGTCGTCATATCGAGGGAACCGTAGGCGCGATTCCGCAGTTGAAATACTTTTAGAAGTCCGTCACCGGAATTAGGGAGGACGTCCGCTTTTTCGAGGTGACCTTTAAAGTAGAGGCCAAACGACTGCGCGTAATTCCGCGTGAAAAATTCGAGTAGGTTACCGGTGTCGGGCTTCGGGGGCGACGGTGGAGTCGGAGGTGCGGGTGGCTTTGGAGGTGTCACCGGTTTATTGGGTTCATACGGCGGAAAGGGAAACGGATACCAAATTGGCTTCGGTGACGGCGGCGTGTACGGGACCGGACCCCACGGACCGGGAGTAGCCGGACTCGGTTCCGGGGCGGGAGGAACTTCAACGGTCGGTTTCTCTA
>JANXTV010000158.1 GCA_025352185.1 Oligoflexia bacterium | reverse complement strand
GGTCCACGCCGATGAACTCGGGAATACCGAGTCCGCCGTACTTGCCGCCGAGCTCGGTGCCCTATCGGCCGATCACCTCTTAAAGATTTCGCCCGCCGGAATTCAGGCCCTGGCTACGAATGAAACCACGGCTGTCCTCCTACCCGGAACTGCATTTTATTTGAAAGTTCCCCATGCGCCTGCCCGAGCACTGCTCGATGCCGGCGCGCGCGTCGCCATCGCTACCGACTTTAATCCGGGCACTTCGATGACTTTAAATCTACCGGCCATCATGACGATTTCCGCACTGTATCTCGGGATGACCCGGGCGGAGCTTTTCGCGGGAGTCACTTATAATGCGGCGCGTGCGCTCGGTCTTCACGAAACGAAAGGGAGCCTCGAGATCGGAAAAGATGCCGACTTCTTCGTTGCTCCCTATGCCACGTTTGAAGAAATGTACTATCGGTTTGCCTGGTAACCGCCGGAATTAAAATCGAGAGCCGGTCCGACTCGAAAGTAAGTCGCCTTCCGGTGGAAAAGCCAATAGAACACGAGGCTTAAACTAAAACCCGCCACAATATCGATGAAATAATGCTGCTTCGTCGGGAGGGTTGAAAACGCAATGAGCGTTCCCCACGTGATGAAGAACGGGAATTTTTCTTTCTGTTCGTCCCGGAAAATGAAAGCCGAAAGGTAAACCGTCGAAACGTGTAGCGACGGAAAACAATTCGTAGCCGCGTCGTTTTCACGGAGCCACATCCAAATTCCGTCGATTAACGGGTTCGTCCCGTCGGGAACCGGATAAAGTTCCCGCGGAAAAACCGTAGGCCAAAAAAAGAAAATCGCACAACTAAACGCCTGGGTGGCGAAGAACGAATAAAGATACTTATTCACGTTTTCCATGTCGCGACAAACGAGGTAAACCGCGACGAAAAAGAAATATTCCGAAACGTAGATCAGAACCGTCCACGGTACGAAAGGTATCGCGCGGTCGATGCCGAGGAGAGGGAGTTCCCGGGGTAAAAAAATCGGATGGTGATTCGTGAGGAAGTACATTACGAACGCGGTGATAAACATCAACCCGCCGGCCGGGTATTTCCACTTCGGGGTGAGGAAGAGCGGAAGCCTCATCCGTGACTCGCTTCCGATAGCCAGAGATCAAACTGCTTTAAGAAGGGTTCGCTATCCCATTCTTCGTCCCCCTTTTGCTGGAGGAGAACTTTCCGGTTCGCGTCGATCACGACTGTGAGCGGGAGCCCCGAGACGTCGAACTGATCGGCCAGAAATCCCTTTTTATCGGTGAAGGAACTGAACTTAATTCCGTTCTTCGTGAGGAACTTTTCGAGCACGACTTCCGGATCTTCGTCGAGACTAATTCCCACGACCCGCAGTCCCTTCGCCGAATATTTATCGGAAAGGCGTTGGAGGGAAGGCATTTCTTTCACGCACGGTGGGCACCACGTCGCCCAGAAATTAATGAGCACCACTTTAGCGTGGAGATCCGAAATTTTCGTGGTCTTCCCGTCGAGGCTGAGAAGCTCAAAATCGGGGAGGATCGAGCCCACTTGGGTAGAGGTGGTCTTCGCTTCGGCGTGCTCGGGAGCGGCATGGCCCGCCCGTTCTCGGTCCCGGAGGTAACCTAATGCAAAGAGAGTGACCGCGAGAATGAGCGCAACCGGGACGAGGACGCTCGCAACGCTTGGTTTTTTACGAGGGGATTCGGGAACTTGGGTTTCTATTGCCATTCACCCCCATCGTAACCGAAAATAGAGGAGATGCCAAAATCACTCGGCCAAGCAGGACAAGCTTTAATAGAATATGTCCTCCTGATCGCAATTACACTTTCACTCGTCACGATCATGGCGACGGGTTTACGCCGGGCAGTTTTTTCCCTCTGGGGATTCTACACCAAAGCGATCGCCGCGCCTTGTCCAGGATGCCCGGCTCCTCCCGAAGTAAAGTAAGTCATACCCCAGAATTTTAGCGGAGCAGGGGATGGATTTTTCCTCGCGAAGGAACCGGGCGATAAATGAGGAAGAGTTCACTCCCGACTCGACGACTCCGGTAAAGCTCTAGGTTTAACGCTTCGAGCGGTGTGAATCCTTTACCGTCCACTAGGGTGGGAGCGTTCACTCCGCCCAGAATTCGAGGAACGATCGTCACGAAATATTCATCGATGAGATTCGATTTCACGAATTCCCACATGATTCCACCTCCTCCTTCCACTCCGACCCGTCCGACTTTGCGTCTGGCCAGGTCTCGGAGGATCGCGAGGGCGGGACGACTCGCATCGATATTCACGACGATCGCTTTTTTCTGGAACTGTCGAAGGCGTCGTTCAGGTACTTTCCCCGTCACGTAGAGAATCCGGTCGATCCGGTCGTCGTTAAAAAATGGCCATTCCGGGTCAATACCCGAGAGCGTACGAGATAATACGGCATTCGTAATGCGACGTCCCCGGGCGAGGGGTAAACACGCCTTCCGAAAGGTGCGCAAAACTTCTGCACCAAAGAGTATGACGTCTGCTTCATCGCGGAGTTTTCGCAGAAGGCGGAGATCCCGGGGTGACCCGATCGCGAAAAACTCGCGGCTCGTCGTCGCAATTTTCCCATCTAAACTCACCGCGAGATTTGAAAAGACGAACGGTTGCTTGGTTTTCACGCTAAATCTCTCTCCCATTTACATCCGCACAAACTCTAATGGCATCCTACACCTGCCTAAAAGTTAGACACTCCATCCGACTCTCCAGGCTCTAAATACCCGTTATTCCGCGGCAATTTCGCATCCTTCACAGGCTTTTCGTGGCCCGAAGCATGCACCTCCTCAAGATAAGATTAGTCTTACCCTTAACCCTCCGGAGCGTCTCCTCCCATGAAAAAAATCACGATCGGTGTCTCGATCTCACTCATTGCCTTAACCGTCGGGATTGTTACCCTGGCCGACCCGAGAAACCCTCACGACGAGGACCGAGCGGATCTAGACGTTCCCACGCGCTATATTCCGACTCGCGAAGAAGTGATTTCAGACGAAGCATTTCGGGAACTCACGAAAGATGAAGTTACGATGGCTTTACCGGCCGACGAGAATACTTCGCTCCTTGATTTTGCCGGATCGCTTTTTAAGATTGGAAAAA
>JANXTV010000551.1 GCA_025352185.1 Oligoflexia bacterium | reverse complement strand
GGTCTCGGCCTGGCGATCGTTTCCCAGCTCCTTTCCGAGATGGGATCCCGAATTAGCGTAGAATCGGAAGTCGGCCAGGGTGCCACTTTTACGATGGATTTCGCGAATTAGCTCCGGGTCCAAATGGCCCGTTACTGCCCGGCCGCGGGACTATTTGTCATCGGAGGCGGCTAGGGTACCCGTAAAGTCGAGTTTAGGTGGGTACGCCGGCTGCAATTCGAGTTAGGTATGACTCTCCTGTCCGTAGCGGTTACTACTCCTTCGATTTGTCGCCACTGCGGTGACTCTGTGCCGCGTGCACGGATCGGAGCGGACGGCTCCGATTTCTGCTGCGAGGGTTGTGCGGCTGTCTATTCGTTTCTCCGCGAGCTTAATTTCGAGAAGACCTATTACTCGATGAAAGGGGGAAAGCCCGGTGGACTTAAGCCGGTGGTGGGAGAAGCCGAAGATTATTCGTCGCTCGACCGGCCACCGTTTCGCTCTTCAATCGGAGAGGCGACCCTCGAGTTTTTTATCGAAGGTATTCACTGCACTGCGTGCGTCTGGATTCTCGAACGCCTGCCTGAAATGAACGAAGAAATTCGTTCGGCGCGACTCGATGTCGGACGATCGACACTCCGGGTCTCCGTAACCGCCGGCGGAAAGTTCGAAGTGGTAGCGCTCCTTCTAAATCGCCTCGGGTACCGACCGCATCCCGTTCGGAGTCTGGAAGAAAGTACGGCCCGTCTCGCCGAGTCGGACCGTGCTTCACTGAAGCGTATGGGAGTTGCCGCGTTCTGCGCGATGAACGTAATGATCTATTCGTTCGCGCTCTACGCGAATGTCGGCGACGGATACGCCTGGCTCTTTCGTATTTTTTCGCTCGTGACGGCGTTGCCCGCATTAACTTACTCCGCGTATCCCTTTTACCGCTCGGCATTCCGCGCCCTCCGCGGTCGGAGAATCTCGATCGACCTGCCCATCTCGATGGCTTTTATTTGCGGATATGCCGAAAGCCTGCGGCAGGTCCTGCTCGGAACGAATCTGGTTTACCTCGATTCGGTGACGAGTCTCGTTTTCCTGATGCTTGCGAGTCGTTACGCCCTCTCCAGGCTCGAGCGCGCCGAATTTTCGAAGTCGGGCTTACTACAGTCCCTCTTACCCGCCCGAGCGGGAAAACTCGTGATGGGTGAGGTTATCACTCTGAAGGCAGGAGAAAAAATTCCGGCCGATGGTCAGGTAACGAACGGCACGGCGCTAGTCGACCTGTCGTTTCTAACGGGCGAAACGAAACCGGTAAGTATAACGGTAGATGAAAGAGTTTACGCCGGGGGGCGGCTCCTTTCGGGCGAGGTCCGAGTGCGTATCGTGGCGATCGGCGCCGATACTCGGCTAGGAGAAATCGAGACCCGCCTCGCCGAGATTCCGACGCGAATGAATCTGCGGACAGCCCGGAGTGATCGGTGGGCTCAAGTTTTTCTTGCCTCGGTTTTCGGTTTAGCTGTCGTACTTCTCGTTTCCTTTGGTCCAGGAAATCTTGACGAGGCGATTCGTCGTTCTCTATCTCTCATAATCGTCGCGTGTCCTTGTGCACTCGCCCTCGCGACCCCGCTCACACTCGCGCGGGCAGTACGATTAGCCGCATCCCGCGGGATTCTGGTCCGCGATCCCGATGCGTTCGACCGGGTGTTGGAGTCCGACCGGATCATTTTCGATAAAACGGGAACTCTCACGACGGGACGGCCTCGGGTATGCGACTGGAACTGGGCTCCGGGTATAGCGGGATCCGAGAAGGCGCGGCTCCTTTCGATCGCGTACACGCTCGAGCTCCGCGCCCGGCATCCCTACGGTCGGGGAATCGTCGCCCATCTCGAGAATCTGCCGGGGGTGCGTAGACTTAGGGATCTTTCTGCCCTCGAAGAGGTCGGAACGGGTACCATCGCTCGATTCGAAGGGTCGACTTACGAAATGGGTCGCCCCCAGGATTTTGAGAGATCCGGAATCGAGTTTCGTCGCGACTCGATCGAGATAGCGCGAATCGAGTTCTCGGACGAAATTCGAGGTGAGGCGCCCGAGGTTGTTCTCGAGCTAAGTAAACGGGGATTCGGGATTACACTCTTTTCGGGGGACGCTCCTTCCGTAGTATCGGAAGTAGCGAACGAAGTAGGTATCGCCGACTGGCGCAGTCGAATGTCCCCGGAGCAGAAGTCGCGAATGGTGGAAGAGGCGAATCTCGCGAAAGCGATCACCATCGGCGATGGCGTAAACGATTCGCTGGCCCTGCGAAAGGCGTTCGTTGGGGTTGCGTTTACCCGGGGCGGGGGAGACTCCCTCGAATCGACGCTCGCCGCATGTTCCGTCGCGGTCCTTCGCCCGAATCTCGGGGCGATCATCGACCTCGTCGATATTTCTCGGCGATACCGGCGGACCCTCCACCGTAATGCGGCGTTTTCCGTCCTTTATAATCTAATCGGCGCATCCCTCGCCGCGGCCGGTCTCGTGCATCCACTCGTGGCGGCGATCGCGATGCCCATCAGTGCCGTTACGGTATTTTTATCCACTGCCGCCGGCCTACGCGAACCGAAAGCGAGGAGCGAGAAATGACGATCATCTACGTCCTCGTCCCGCTCGCTCTCGCCCTCAGTTCCTTTTTCCTTTTCGCGTTCTTCCGGGCCGTGGAAAGCGGTCAGTTCGAAGATCTCGATACCCCCGCTCATCGCGCCCTTTACGATTCACCCTCCGATTTCGAGAAAGGAAATCAAAATGATCCTCGATGACCTATCCGCCTCCGCGGAAGCCGAGGTCGTTCGGTATGACGATCAGAGCGTTCGGCTCTTTACCCTCGCCACTCTCATCTGGGGTGGGGTTGGTTTTCTCGTAGGCCTCCTCATCGCCCTCCAGCTCGCCATTCCGGCGCTAAACTTCGGTCTGCCGTGGATTACGTACGGACGTCTCCGCCCCCTCCATACGAATGCCGTGATCTTTGCATTCGCCGGTAACGCCATTTTTGCCGGTGTCTACTATTCAATGCAGCGCCTTTTAAAGACGCGCTCTGTGGATCTCCTTTCTAAGATCCACTTCTGGGGCTGGCAGCTCATTATCGTCTCCGCCGCCCTAACGCTTCCATTCGGAATCACGACGGGTAAG
>JANXTV010000547.1 GCA_025352185.1 Oligoflexia bacterium | reverse complement strand
GGCGTTGAGTTCCTCATGAACCACCGCCACCTTTGGATTCGATCCCAAAAACAGTGGGCGGCTCTCCGGGTACGCGCGGAAATCATTCGCGCGATTCAGCAGTTCCTGGACGATCAGGGATTTATCCGTTTCGACGCTCCGATTCTCACGCCTACCTCCTGTGAGGGAACCTCGACTCTTTTTTCGACGAAGTATTTCGAGGAAAAAGCATTTCTCACCCAGTCGGGGCAGCTCTACGGAGAAACCGGCGCGATGGCGTTCGGAAAAATTTATACTTTCGGTCCGACGTTTCGCGCGGAAAAGTCCGCGACACGGAAGCACCTCACTGAGTTTTGGATGATGGAACCCGAAGTCGCATTCCTGGATCTCGCGGGGAACATGGAACTGGGAGAGGGACTCGTCCAACATATCGCGAAAAGTGTCCTGAAGAATCGGGCGAAAGAACTTACAATTCTCGAACGCGACTTAACGAAGCTTGAAATCCTCACCTCGGGCCCCTTCCCAAGAATCTCCTATGACGAAGCGCTGAAGATTCTGGAAAAGCGTGGCGTCAGTATTCCTTGGGGAGAAGATTTCGGAGCACCCCACGAAACGGCGCTAGGCGAAGAATTCGGTAAACCGGTATTCGTCCATCATATGCCGGCCGCGATTAAGGCCTTTTACTTTAAGCAGTCAGACACCCATTTCGGTGAAGCGTCGACCGGTACCGGAAAATACGCGTTCGGTTGCGATCTCATCGCTCCCGACGGGTACGGCGAAATTATCGGCGGCGGCCAGCGTGAAGAAAACGTCGAGGTTCTCCAGCGTCGCATTAAGGAACACGACTTAAGCGAAGAGGATTACCGCTGGTACCTCGATCTCCGCCGATACGGCTCAGTACCGCATTCCGGGTTTGGCCTTGGACTGGAGCGAATGGTGGCCTGGATGACCGGCGTTCCCCACGTTCGGGAAACGGTACCCTACCCGCGTATGATGAATACGCTTCGTCCGTAGTCGATTTCGGACCGAGGAAAGAATATGTCGTACGGATTTCACGTAGTCCTCGTCGAGCCCGAGATCCCGCAGAACACGGGTTCGATCGGTCGGCTCTGTCTCGCGAGCGGATGTACACTCCATCTGGTCGAACCACTCGGTTTCGATGTTTCGGAATCGGCGGTTAAGCGAGCGGGTCTCGACTATTGGGAGCATTTAAAAATAGAGAAACACCCATCGATCGAGGCATTCTTCGAAAGACTTCCCGCGAACGCTCCGAAAGTTTTTCTCTCAAAGAAAGCCGGAAAGACTCTGTACGAGCACGAGTTCCAGTCCGGGACGTACTTTTTCTTCGGTAAGGAAACGGCAGGCCTTCCCGACTGGATTTTAAATCGGTACGCCGCTGACTGTATTCGAATTCCCATGTTCGACGCCCGGGTGCGATCTCTGAATATCGCGACGGCGGTAGGGATTTCCGTTTACGAGGGAGTTCGTCAGCTCGGCGGTTAAGGATTACTCAGTCTGCTTTAAGATTTTCTGAGTTTCGGATTCATCCTCATTCGATTCTTCGGCTTCCGCGCTAGTATGAATCTTAATTTCATTTTCGCCGAGGCGTTCCTTGAGTTCTCGAATGACTTCGTCGGCTTCGCGTAATCGGGAGGCGAGACCCGTCATGATCTTCTTTAAATAGTCGGGTGCCGGATCGAAAATGGGTTTTAGCGATTCATAAGGAATTTCTACGGCTTCGCAGTACGAGACCGCTACCGCATCGGCGCTGCGGGTTCGTTGGTCAAAAAATCCGACCTCACCGATAATCTGGTTAGGCCCGATTTGGGCGATCTCTATATAACCACCGTCAACCGATTTACGGATGGAGATCCGGCCCACTTTAATTAGGAATAGAGATTTCGAATCACTTCCTTCATGGAAGAGGGCTTCACCGGTTCGGAACGTGCTCGTTTCAAGGGCCATGGAATCAGCGTGACACGATCCTCAGAAGTTTGGCAATATAGAGGTACTATGACGCAAAAACTCGCCTCACGGTTTAGTGACTATGCTGGATACCATACGACTAAGGGTAATCAGATGACCCATTATGTGGGGATTCCGATGATTGCGATCTCAACCCTCGGTCTGCTCGCCC
>JANXTV010000546.1 GCA_025352185.1 Oligoflexia bacterium | reverse complement strand
ATCCGCGATCCTGACGTGATCCACGCCTTTCGGTTTAGTATCGAGGAGGGAAAAATCTTCCAACTGAAGGCGATCGCGGTCGCCCAGAACGACCGGAAGAAATTTTACTCGCTCTCCGTTTCGCCGCTCCGGAAGCCCGATCGCTCGGTGTACGGCGCCGTGGGAATTTTTCACGACGTGACGGAGTTAAAACTCGCTGAGCAGATGCGAATCGATTTCGTCGCGAACGTTTCGCACGAACTGCGGACGCCGCTTACGGCGATCAAGGGTTACACCGATACGCTCATCTCGGATCTCGCGACCGGGCGCCCGGTTGAGACTTCTTTCCTCGACGTCATTTCGCGGAACGTGGATCGTCTCATGCTCCTCATCCGGGATCTGCTCGATCTTTCGACGATGGATTCGAGTATCGATCACCTGATTAAAGAAAAGATTTCTACGGAAGAACTCACGACCCGGCTGATCGCGCAAATTAAGGGAACGTTAGACGCGAAAAATCAGTCGGTCGAAGTTTCGATCCAAACAAGTTTCGTCCAAGCCGATCTCAAGCGCGTGGAACAAGTTCTCGTGAACCTACTCGATAATGCTTCGAAGTATACGCCCGCCGGGGGCGCGATCCGCGTACTCTGGGAGGATGATGAAAATCACGATGTGCTCCTGCGTATCGAAGATACCGGACCGGGAATTTCGTCGGAACACCACGACCGGCTATTCGAACGGTTTTACCGCGTGGATAAGGGTCGCTCCCGGGATACGGGCGGGACGGGCCTCGGGCTCGCCATCGTGAAGCACATTATGCAGCGACACGGGGGAGCGGTCTGGGTTCAGAGCGAGATGGGGAAGGGGTCCCGGTTTACTTGCCAGTTCCCTAACGAAACCACGACGCGAGCCTGATCGAAGTCTGACTCACCTTTTCCCGTAAATAACCGATCCTTTACCTAGGAGACGGTTATGAAAACTCAAAAAATCCTCGCTGACCTTCACCTCCACTCCACCTTTAGCGATGGAAAACTAACGATCCCCGAGATCGTCGATCTCTTCGGGAAGCGTGGCTTCGGGGCCATCGCGATCACCGACCACCTCTGCGAAAGCGCGACTTTTCTCGGTAAGGCGGCGGGGTATTTAAATCAAACCCTCACCCCCGAAACTTTTCCGCGCTACCAAGCGATTTTAAAATCGGAAGCGGAACGCGCGCGGCGCGAATACGGGATGCTTCTGATCCCTGGATTTGAGCTCACGAAGAATACGATTTTAAACCACCGTTCGGCCCATATCCTCGCCCTCGGCGTAACTTCGTTCATCGACGCGAATCTCGGCATCGAAGAAATTTGCGCCGAGATTCGGAAGCAAGGGGGCCTCTCGGTAGCCGCCCATCCGGTTTCGACCCGGAGGCTTGAGAAGCAGACCTACTTTCTGTGGGATCGGCGCGATCAGTTCCGCGAAACGTTCGACGCCTGGGAAGTTGCTTCGGGCCGACACTTTTTCGATGAAGTCGCCGAGAGCGGTCTCCGCCTGATCGCAAACTCCGACATGCATCGGCCCGAGCAAATGGAGTCTTGGAAAACAGTTTTTACCGTCCGGGGCCCGGAAACACCGGGGAGTGATATTCCCCGGCCCCTGTTCATCACCTGGGACCAAATCATTTCCGACGTACGTTCGCAGTCAGTAGAGTTCACCTACTACCGTGAAGGGTTACCCCGCGTGGCACGACGAACCCACATGACTTCGCCGATCCGGCGACGTGAATTAAAATGGCCGCTTAAAACTAGGAGAAAATCGATGCTCATGGGACTCGTAGCGTTATCGCTATTTGCCGTAGGATTAGTGCAGTGGACTTTCGGTTTCGAACGCGGCTAAATCGAGGGGATGACTCCCGACGATGAATCACCGACTCCGCCACCGAGCTTACCCCCGGGCGCGCGCCCGCTAACCGAACGCGTCTCTAAACTGCGCGCTCGTTTCCGAAGCGATTTTTTCTCGGTGGTTCCCGAAGATCTCGAAAACTACGGGAAAGACTGGAGCGGGGTACTCGAACCCGCGCCCTCGGCCATTGCGTTTCCGCGCTCGACCCTAGAAGTTTCCGATCTCCTGCGGGCCTGTACAGAACTCGGCTTACCCGTTGTACCCTCGGGCGGGCGTACGGGGCTTTCGGGCGGTGCCGTCGCGGCGCGGGGAGAAGTGGTGCTTTCGCTCGAGAAGATGAACCGAATGGGGGAGGTCGATCTCGCCTCTTTCACCCTTGAAGTCGAAGCGGGCGCGATTACCGAAGCCGTCCACGAGCACGCGAAGAAAGTTCGCCTCACGTGGCCCGTTGATTTTGCCTCGAAAGGTTCAAGCCAGGTCGGCGGAAATTTATCGACGAACGCGGGTGGCGTGCGGGTCATTCGTTACGGCCTCACCCGGAACTGGGTACTCGGGCTTACCGTCGTGACGATGGACGGAGAAATTTTACGCTTAAACGGCGCGCTCGAAAAGAATAATACAGGGATCGACCTGCGGCAGGTATTTATCGGGAGCGAGGGGACGCTCGGGGTTATCACCGAAGCGACCCTTAAACTTTCGCCGCTTCCCGACGACGAGCGGACACGCGTTTGTTTATTCGCGGTTCCGGATTTCACGTCGGTGCTGGAACTTTTCTCACGGGCGCGTACCGGGCCGTTTTTAATTTCTGCGTTCGAAACCTTTTCGGATCCGTGTCTCCAGGAGGTCGTGGCATCGGGACTCCGTTCGCCGTTTACCACGCGCGACGCCGGCGCCTACGTGCTGCTCGAATGCGAGGAGCGCGACGTCGAGTCGATGGAGGCTTGGCTCGGGGAAGTCCTATCCGCTCGTCACGGAGAGAAAGAATTAGTCCTCGATGCGGTGATGGCGCAGTCCTCCCGCGAGCGCGCGGAATTCTGGGCGCTTCGGGAACAGATCGCCGAAGCTATCTTAAGCCGGGGTGAAACTCACCAGCAGGATCTCTCGGTGCCCCTCGCGAGGCTCGGCGAGTTCTTCGCGGGAATCGAACCGCGGTACCGCTCCGCCTATCCGGACTTTTCCGTCTTTATCTTCGGGCACATCGGAGATGGAAATCTGCATATCTTCATTCGAAAGCCGGACACCCTCGAGTCCGCGGAGTTCCACCGACTCTGCGCCGAGAGCGACATCGGGTTATTCG
Organism: Oligoflexia bacterium; assembly: GCA_025352185.1. Taxonomy (GTDB): domain Bacteria; phylum Bdellovibrionota; class UBA1018; order UBA1018; family UBA1018; genus JACMQW01. Next base: position 1,460 of record JANXTV010000546.1, on the reverse strand, counting down.
AACTCTGCGAAGCGAACCAGGGGTCGGTGAGTGCCGAGCACGGGATTGGGTTATTGAAAAAGCCCGCCCTTCGGTATTCGAGGACGCCGGAAGAACTCGCGTACTGCCGAGCGCTGAAGCAGGTGTTCGACCCGCGGGGGCTTTTGAATCCGGGGAAAATTCTCTAGTTCTTTAGGGTCGATTCGCTTCATGTCGGAGGGTGTTTTAGAGTGTAGAGCTCAAGTCGACTCTACGACATAAGGCTGTTTTACGGACGTTAAAACAAATCATTCGGGTGCACGGAGCGGCCGGACGACATTACTTATAAACCAAGCAGGCTCAAAAGCGCATTCGATCGATTTCCGCGTTGGCGCGTTACGATATAAAACTTCTGAAAAAGCGATCTATATTCATGGATGACATGGAGGACCTTCGAATTGAGCTCCCGTTCAGCACCGACGCGCGGGATCGCGACTAACGAATCGGTCTCGAGCGCCAGAAGCCGCAGGAGAGCGATGTCGTCGATATAACCTTTCACTAGGGGCTTCATCTTTTGGTGGCGAAAAGATGCCTCGATTTCCGAGGTCGCGGGATTACTTTTAGCGGGGAGGTAAAGTCCATGTTTCGTTACCCTTTCGGATAAACTTGTATTTCCACGTCGAAGCCTTGAAACGAGGCAAAATCTCTCCCGGGCGACCTGCCGTTGGATGAGGGGTTCATCCTCCGAATGCGGAAAGGGGACGTCGCAAAGAATCGCATCGAGATGAAACGCTAGGAGTCGGCCAAGTAAGGTATTCGAATCTCCGATATCAATATTCAGTTCGAACGATTCACTTTCGATGATCGGACGAAGCAGTCTGATCTGCAGGTTCTTCGAGAGACTCCCGAGCGCTCCGACGCGAACTAGGGAATGAAATCCCTGGTCCCGAACTCCATCGACTAACTCGCGCCCTTGGCGAAAAATTTCCTCTGCCTGATCGAAGACAGCCTGCCCCTCTTCGGTCAGCGAGAGTTTTTTAGAGGTAGCCCGCAAAATCAGTTTCTTCCCCAAAAAATTCTCGAGCTGGGCCACTTGCATACTTACCGCCGACTGGGCAATCCGAAGTTTTCCCGATGCCCGGGTAAAACTCTTCTCGCGAGCCACGGTCCAGAAATAGTAGAGGTGGTGGTAGTTCAAAGTATTCATTCTTCATATTTATCTATTTAAATGATGAGTTTCAAATACTTTATCTATTTTAAAACTTCACGATTTTGGGCGAGATTGGGAGTACGGAAAGCCGAGGTCACCATGCACAGCACGATCGATATTCTTCGCCTCAATCTACTCTCGCCACTCGTTCTCGCCTTTTTTCTCGGCATAACGACGAAATTGATGAAAAGCGAACTCACCTTACCGAAGGACCTCTACGGCTCCCTTTCAATCTACCTTCTTCTTGCCCTCGGTCTAAAGGGAGGAGTCGAACTCTCCGGGAGTACCTTAC
>JANXTV010000476.1 GCA_025352185.1 Oligoflexia bacterium | reverse complement strand
TCGATTCGATGTCCGAAAAGTCGGAGGGCTTAAACGGTGACGGAGCCGCCGCGCCCGAGCGAGAAAGAAACGGATCGAACGCGATTCGACCAAGCTTCGAACGCACGGTGAATCCCGCGGTTCCTAACCAGGTGAGTTCGGTTCCTGTCGGTACGCCGAGTGCCATGGGATGAGCTTACCTAATATTCTCCTCTAACCGAAAAAGTTTCGACGACCCGAACATTCGAATCTATGCCGAGCGGGGCAAAACCCCGGGTCAAAATCTCGACGGTTGCTAGTTCGGATTCGGCCCGTCATCATCCCTGGGGGAGACTATTCATGCGAAAATTTAGAATCGGGTTGGCTCTTTTCGCGCTTCCATTTCTTACGCTGACGGCATGTTCGACGGCGCCAGGATCGAAGCGCGGGATCGCGACTCAAACCGATGTCCGTGAGGTGCTCGCTCAGATCGAGGCGAAATTACCGGTCGGAAAATACTCCGGAAAAAGAGTCGATATCGAGAGCCGGCAGGTGACCACCGAACCCTGCGAAGTGACCGTCGAAAGTTCCCCCGGAAATTCGATCTATTCGGTAAATGTGGGCTACGTCCCCCTTTATAAAAACGCCCGGTTTGAAGGCGTTCGGTTTGCGTACGCACCCGCCCGTGAAGATGAAACGACCGCGAAGGCGAATGTCGGATATCTCTCCCTAACGGTCGAGCCCAAACGTACCGATCCTACCGATAAATATTCGGTGTGGTCGCTCACGGTGTCGCTTGATAAGGGGGACGGAGTTTACAGCGTGAAGGCCCTGGACAGCACCGATGATGCCTTTCGGCATGGCTTCGAGTGCGCATTTCGGTAATCGCCTAGGCTCTTACTTCTTCTTCGTGAGGGCGGCTTTCATTCGGTCCCCGAGGGTTCCGAAAGCGGGCGCCGCATCTTGCTTATGGGTCTTCCAGTCGTCTTCACTCGGATCACGCGGCAGTCCTAAAGAGATCTGGCGTTCGCCGATTCGAATTTCCACGATCTGAACGGGGATGGATTCACCGACCCGGGTCTTATCGAAGTTAAATTCACTCGCTCCGCTCTCACTGAATGTTCGTGACTTATGGAGGAGACCAGTGATTCCCGGTTCGAGCTGAACGAAGAGTCCGTAAGGTTCCTTTCGATTTACCGTGCCGGTGTAAGTCTGGCCCACGGCGAGCTTCGCCCAAGGATCGTCTTTCGGGAGCGGCGCGGAGCCCGTGCTAAAACTCTTTCCATCTTTTCCGACCGCGAGGCTCGGCGTGCCGTTCCAGCTCGCGGACGATGCGCCCACTGGTTTTTCTTCCTTCGGGGTGACCTGTTTTATCGAGAGAGAAATTTTCGCGCGACCGTTCACGAGTTCGCGTTTTAAGATTTTTACGGTCACTTCCTGGCCGAGCCTTAGCACTTCGGCGGGATCCCCGATTCGGGACCAGGCGATTTCGGAGATGTGGACCAGTCCGTCGACGCCGGGAGAGAGTTCGACGAATGCGCCGAACGGTTCAAACCGGGTGACCTTACCCGTAACGATGTCGCCGTCTTTCTTCTCGGCGAGGAATGACGTCGTGCCGACGTCGCGTTCGGTATCGAGCAGCTTCCGGCGCGAGACGACGATATTTCGTCCGCCTTCGGTGATCGAGGTGATTTTAAAATCAAAACTTTTCCCGACGTACTCGTCGGCAGATTCGATATGTTTCGAGTCGATTTGGCTGATCGGGCAGAAGGCGATTTTACCTTTAATATTTACGCGGACGCCGCCCTTACAGAGTTCGACGATCCGGCCCGGGATCGGGAGATTATTCTCGTACGCTTCTTTTAAGTCTTCCGCTTTATTTCGGTCAGTCGCATTTTTCGAAAGGCGAATCTCCGTCCCTTTCACGAGGGTGACGTAGAGTTCGATCACGTCGTCGCGTTTATAGGGGCAGTTTCCATCCTTATCGAGAAGATCCATCCGGCGAATGACGCCGTCGTGCTGAGTTCCCGTCGAGACGTAAACGTCTTCGGATCCGAGGACGAGAATTTTTCCGCGAATCTTATCGCCGACTTTTAATTTTTTCGAGGCGGTCTTAAAGGACTCACCGAGCATGGCCGCGAAATCTTCGCCGGGTTCCGCCCCGGACTTACTCTCCAGGTCCTCGTCCTCGGTGTTAAATTCGTCGAAATAATCAGCCTTAATTTGCTTAGCCTGGGTTTTAGTCATGTCGGGAGAGAATAGGGCGGCGGTCACGCACGGGCAAGCCCTAGAATCGACCTGGCTCCTTTTTAACGACCGGGGAACGGAGTCAGTGGTGGAACCGCCGCGGCGTGCCCGGGGGAGAGTAACCTTGGCGTGCCCAGGGAGTAACCTTTTCCCCCGAAGTCCGAAGTAATGGGAAAGAGGGTCATTTATGCTGCTGTGGATCTTATCGTATCTGGGTGGGCTGCTGACGATCTTAAGCCCGTGCATCCTGCCCGTTCTCCCGTTCGTCTTCTCGAAGTCGGGGCAACCCTTTCGCCAGAGTGGGTTGCCGCTCCTCCTGGGGATGATTTTAACCTTTACGGGTGTCGCCCTCCTCGCGGTAGCGGGCGGCGCGTGGGTCGTAGCGGCAAACCAATGGGGAAGATGGATCGCGCTCGCGCTGATGGCTTTCTTCGGACTTTCCCTGATTTTTCCTCATTTGATCGAAGTTCTTTTCACCCCGGTCACCCGACTCGGCAGTCGCCTCTCCGTTCCAAAAATGAACGGTGAATCCGGGAATGGGTTTTCTCATTCGCTCGTACTGGGCGCCGCGACCGGGCTCCTCTGGGCCCCGTGCGCAGGTCCGATCCTCGGGCTAATTCTGACGGGGGCCGCTTCCCAAGGTGGAACCACCCAGGCGGCCGGTTTTCTCTTTGCCTACGCCCTCGGCGCGGCGACTTCGCTGATGGGTGCGCTCGCGGCCGGGGGAAAATTTTTCGGAGTGATGAAGAAAACGCTCGGCGCGGAACGTATAGTTCGCCGCGTCCTCGGTACCGCAGTGCTGCTCGGAGTTCTCTCCGTCGGACTAAACTGGGACCGCGTTCTCCTCACGAAACTTTCGCGTTTCCAAACCGAAAAGGTCGAACAGAAGCTCGTCGAACTTTTTCACCCGAAAGAGGCAGGGCGTACGCTTTCGGAAAGTTCTCCCGGCCGACTCACCGACCTTAGCCGGTCGGGCACCTGGTTAAACTCGGCCGGCTTAAGTGCCGCCGACCTGAAAGGAAAAGTCGTCCTCATCGATTTCTGGACCTACTCCTGCATTAACTGTCTGCGGACGCTCCCGTACCTAAAAGCCTGGTCCGAAAAGTATGCGGACCGTGGGCTCGTCGTGATCGGAGTGCACGCACCCGAGTTCGCATTTGAACGGGATGAAAAAAACGTCGCGGCGGCGGTGAAGGAGCTCGGAATAAAGTATCCGGTGACGCTCGATAATGAATTCGGAGTTTGGAACGCATTTAAAAACGAATATTGGCCCGCCCACTATTTTTTCGACCGTCAGGGAGTGCTTCGGCATAGCCACCACGGCGAGGGGGAATACGAAGCATCGGAAGCGACGATCCGAAGTCTACTCGCCGAAGACGGAAAACCCGTCGACGGAAGTTTAGCCTCCGCCGGGGTTCGGGAAGCCGTCCGGGGAGCGGCGAGTATCGAAGCATCCGGGGCAACGGACGCCGCGAGTCCCGAGACTTACCTCGGATACGACCGGGGTAAAAATTTAAAACTCACCCCCGCCCTTCGGGAGGATGAGACGGAAACGTACCGCGCGGCGAGCGATCTCGCTCTGAATGAATGGACGGTCGACGGCGCTTGGAAGTTCGAGGAATCTTCGGCCACGGCCGTTCGGGCCCACGCGAAAATTCGCTTTCATTTCCGCGCCCGGGATCTCCACCTCGTACTGGGTCCCGGCGCGACGGAGAAGAGGGTACTCTTTCGAGTCACGATCGACGGAAAATCGCCCGGTAAATCCCACGGACTCGATACCGATACGGCCGGGCAGGGGACGCTCACCGACCAGCGGCTCTACCAACTCATCCGCCAACCCGAGGGAGAATCCGGAGTCGAACACACGTTTGAAATTGAATTCCTCGGTCCGGGCGCCCAGGCGTTTGCATTTACTTTCGGTTAGGCCTTATCCTCAGGGCTCATGATTTTTCTTATTCGGGAAGTAACCTTATTACCTCGAGATCGAACTGATTCATGAAGGGCTCCCTCTCGGAACCTTTCCGTGATCGCGAAGTCCGGTTAAATGAACTTTTCCGTAAAGTTCAGGCCGGCGATCGTGCGGCTTACCGAACTTTACTGGAAGAACTCATGGAGATTCTGACCGCCTACTTTAAACGATCGCTCGGACGCTACGGGGAACGGGATTCACCGCAAGTAGCCGACCTCGTCCAGGAGACTCTGCTGGCGATTCACGAAAAACGCGCGACCTTCGATCCGAACGAACTCTTCGGGCCCTGGATGTTCGCGATTGCCCGTTATAAGACGATCGATTATTTCCGGAAGCATACGCGGGAAAAGCCCGCCGCCGAATGGGAGCCCCTGGAGGCTACGCTCATTACCGATGATTCCTCGGGCGAATTCGCCACGCACGAAGATTTAGAGACGCTGCTCTCCGTTCTCCCCGAAAAACAGAAGGCGCTCCTTCGAAAACTGAAGCTCGAAGGGAAATCGGTGAAGGAAGTTTCCGCCGAATTCGGTATGTCCGAGACCGCGCTGAAGGTGAACGTGCACCGTGCGATGAAGACTCTAAAGCTTCGGTTACGGGAGGAGATGGAATGAGCGAAAATAAATCGACGCCTCGAATCGACCTGACGAAGCTCGCCGACTCTCTCGTCGCGGATTTAAGTCCGGTGCGCCGCGCGCCGGGACTTGCGCGCGTTACCCTCGGTTGGGTGGCGCTCAGTCTCCTCGTCGTCGCCGCGTCTATCGTCGCCTACCATCCGCGACCTGATCTCGCGCAGAGTCTGACGTCTCCCGGCTTCGTCGTTTGCGGGATTCTTTTTTTCGGCAGTGCCTTCACGTGCGCGTTCATCGCGCTTCGGAGTGGGCGCCCCGGTCGGGATTTCACGCCGTGGACGGGGAAGTTTCTTACTTTTGGTTTCCTCACCGCCGCGGTCGTTACGCTTTCACGGGTTTTCGGCGAGCCAGCAGGTTTCCCGGTCCAAGTCGGTCTGGATCCGCAGGGACTGCACTGTACGGGCGCCGTGCTCACGATGGCGGCACTTCCGGCCGCCGGACTTTTCTTTTTTCTCCGGACGTTTTACGCGAGCGTTCGGCCGAAGTTTACGGGGCGTCTCCTGGGTGCGGCCGCCGCGCTGCTCGGTACGGGGGCGATCGCCTTTCACTGTCCGGTCGAAGAAGGCGTCCACCTCTTCGTTTGGCACTTTCTTCCCGTGCTCGGATTTTCCTGGATCGTATCGCGTTTGGCGGGTCGCTTCCTCCGCTTTTAATTCCTCGGTAACCTTTTTCGTTTCCCCACGAACTTCAGAGTATATGGACCATCTAAAAATATACTCCGTTCTCATCGCCGCGTACGCATTCTCAACCTCCGGATCGTTCGCGGGATATTCTCTCGAAAGTACCGTCGAAAAGGTTCACCTCCTCGAACTCTATAGTTCGGAAGGGTGTAGCAGCTGCCCACCCGCGGATGCTTGGCTCTCCGCCCTTCGAAAAAACCCCGCTCTCTTTCGCCGTTTCGTCCCCGTCGAATTCCACATCGATTATTGGAATCGCCTCGGGTGGCACGATCCGTTTTCGGAAGACCGGTTCACTTCCCGGCAGTATGCGCTCGCCAGTGCCTGGGGAAAGAATTCAGTTTACACTCCCGGCTTCGTGCTCGACGCGAAAGAGTGGCGAGTGGGGGAGGGAATGGCCGGAGTGACGGAAAAAGGGAATCCCGTCGGAGTACTCCGGGTCGATCGCCGGGGGGAAAACGATTTTCTCGTGACATTCCGTCCGGTGGGCAAGGGCGCGGGGCCGTACCGTATTTACGGAGCGCGCCTCGGGAATGGTTTTCTCACCGAGGTAAAGTCGGGGGAAAATTCGGGTCGACGACTCGCTCACGACTTTACGGCGACGCAGTTTTCTTCTTCCGCGATGAAACCGGGTCCTTCGGCGGGGAGTTACACGGTGGGAGTGAGTCTCGTCCGGGGAGGAGTGAATCGTCCGAAATCCGAAAGTGTCGCATTCTGGGTGACCACGCCCGGGAATGAAGTTCCCATCCAAGTCGTGGGCGGTGATCTCCCGGAGTTTAAATAATGACCCACCGTTCTACAGACCTCCGCGCGGCGCGTTTCCTCCATGGGCAGCTGGGGAAATCCGGGGTAATCTAACGCAAGGGGAACCTCCGCATGAGAATCTGCTTGGGAATATCTGGAAGTATTGCGGCATACCGAAGTGCAGATGTCGTAAAACGTCTCGTCGCCGAAGGTCATGAAGTCCGGTGCGTTCTCACCGAAGGCGGGAAACATTTCGTCACCGAAAAAGTTCTCGAAACGTTTTCCGGAAACCGTGTCCTGTCGTCGAATCTTTTCGATGCGTCTCATTTTGCGACCGACCACATCGCCGCGGCCCGGTGGGCGGAGTCTTTTCTGATTTACGGCGCGACCGCGAACTTTCTCGGCCGACTCGCCGCTGGACTCGGGGATGATTTTCTCACGCTGCAACTCCTCGCGTTCCGAGGACCCGTGACGATTGCGCCGGCCATGAATCCGGATATGTGGACGAACCCGATCGTGGCGGCGAACTGCCGGAAGCTCCGGGAGATCGGTTACCATTTTGCCGAACCCATCGCGGGCATCGTAGCCTGCGGCGAGGAGGGCGTCGGCCACGTCGCGACCGATGATGAAATTCTTAAAATCCTCGGGAATGCGGGCGCCGCGAAATCGAAAGATGCGGACTCCCTCTCTTTTTCGCTTCCCGGAATTCAGGGGAAGCGCGTGCTGATCTCCGCCGGTCCGATGCGCACCGCGCTCGACCCGGTACGTTTCGTACAAAACCGCTCTTCCGGAAAAATGGGCCTCGCACTTGCGCGGGCCTGCGAACAGGCGGGCGCCGCGGAAGTGATCGTGCTCCTCGGACCCGTCTCCTCGGAGATTCGGGCTGGTTTCTCCCGCTTCACGATTAAGAATTACGATGGTCCGAAAGATTACGAAGCGTCGATGGACTTCCTTTTCGCGAATTGCGATATTTTCTTTTCGGCCGCCGCGGTGCTCGATTTTGAGAGTCAGCCGGCGGCGAAAAAAATCGAACGGGCAGAGCTTGAACGTCTCGGGAAGATCGAGATGGAGATTCGTTCCGTGCCGGATATCGTCGCTAAATTCGGGGCATTAAAATCGAAAACGCAGAGAGTGATTGCGTTCGCGGCGGAGTCCGGGACGGAAATCGAAATATTAAAACGTGCAGAATCGAAAATGAAAAAGAAAAACGCCGATGCCATGATCGCAAACCCGGTTTGGCCGGGACTCGGCCCCGAGTCCGATACGAACCAAGTTTGGATCCTCCGTCCGGGTGTCCCGACGGTGAAGATCGGACCGGCGACTAAAGAGAGTATCAGCCTTCCCATTTTACAGACCCTTTTCGGAGAGAAATAACTATGCGTAAAATATTCCCCGTCCTCGCTTCCGTAATGGCTCTCACTCTGACACTCGCGGTTTCCGCTTCCGCGAAGGAAGACGTGACCGTGATCTCGATCGAAGGACCCTCGGACTACCAAGTGGGACAGCACTTACCGGATGGCACGACGGTGAAGACCGGCGAAAAGACGAAGCTTTACCTCCGTTTTGGAAAGGACGTGGCCTCGATCGTGAAACCGGGAAGCGAAGGCGTGCTCACCCTTCGAAATGGTCAAGACTGGGAATTCGTTTTAAATAGCGGCGCTATCCTATCGGCGGTTAAAAACCCGAAGAAGCGGGCGAATCATTTTACGGTCCGCACGAAGACCGCCACGATGGGCGTGCGCGGAACGGCTTTTTACGCGCGCGAAGAGGCGGGGAAACCCACCTACCTCTGTTCGTGCCACGGGCGAGTCGAAGCGAAGGATAAAGACGGAAAAACGCTCCAGGATATCGAGAGTAAGCACCACGATACGCCGATTTTTCTCGGGGACGCGCCGAAGGATGCAAAACCCGTGATGGGGCATACCGATGCGGAAATCTCCGGGCTAGAAAGATTATTGGAGCTCTAATGAAGTTCCGAAATCAAACTTTATATTACCTGGGCCTCGCTCTTCTACCGACGCTCGGGTTCGCGGGCGAATCCCTGTTTACGGGAGCAAAGTGTAAGGCGAGCTACGTTCCGAAGGATGTGGCCGTCGTGTTTACGAATCGGGATCTTCGTCACCGGGGAGAGCAGAATTATAAAGCCGATTGCGCGCCATTATTTGAGACGATTTTAAAGACGGAGAAGTTGCCCGTCGTCTCGGGGAAGCGAGTCGCCGCTCACCTCGTCTATGATTTAATGGACCGCGATCTCTTTCCGACCATCCATCGGCTGCTCGACGCCACCCGCGGTGGAAATCTGAAAATCGAACTCCGATTCAGTATCGGCGAAGACGACGGCGACCCGGAGGAAATCACGACGCTCGAAGTGGACGCGATGGACCGTCCGAGGGCTGAGTGAATTCATTCTGCGATTATTTTAACTCGGAAGCCTGTCGATCCTGTTCGGAGATTTCCGTTCCCTACGAGGAACAGCTGGCGAAAAAAGAAGCGCGGACCCTGCGAGCCCTTGCCTCCGTCGGGGTAAAGAAACTCGAACCGACCGTTCGCTCCGCGGAAGTGGGCTTTCGGAACCGGGCGAAGATGTCGATCACGGGGAGCGCGGAAAATCCGGTGATTGGACTGCTGGGTGAGGATTCGCTCGACGAGGGTCGGGAACTCCTCGGCTGCCCGATCCACCACCCGAAACTGAATTTATTGATCGGGGCGTTGCCGCGCTACATTCGTGAATTTAACCTGATTCCGTACCGGATTGCGGAACGGACGGGCGAGCTGAAGTCGGTCATTCTCTTTTATTCACCCGAAACCGATGAGTCCTACCTCCGTTTCGTTCTTCGTTCCCAGGAGTGCGTATCCCGGATCCGGAAGCTCATCCCGGAGCTGCAGTCCGAATTTCCGGGGCTCGTCGTGATTACCGCGAATCTTCAGCCCGTTCCGCACGCGATTCTCGAGGGCCGGGAGGAGATCTACCTTACCGAACGCCATAGCCTCGAACATCGGGCGGGGGTTCGGACCTTTAACCTTTCTCCGCAGGGTTTCGTCCAGACGAATATGGGGGTCGCCACACTCCTCTATACGGAGGCAGCCGCGTGGATTCGTGGTCTCGGCGCCGCGCGGGTGCTTGATCTTTTTTGTGGGCAAGGAGCCTTTAGTTTTTTTGCGAGCGACTCGGCGACCGATATACTCGGCATCGATTTCAATGCCGAGGGTATCGCGGCGGCGAATGAATCGGCGAAGATTCAGCGGATGAAGCACCTCCGGTTTATTGCCGCGGATGCGGCGAACGTATCGAAAGTCGCGGATGATTTTAATCCGGATTTAATTTTGGTGAACCCGCCCCGACGGGGCCTGGGACGAACGACAGATCTTCTCGTCGCATCGAACGCACCGTGGATTCTCTACTCCAGCTGCTCACTCGAGTCGCTGGCATCAGATCTCGAGCGTATGGCGGCGGATTTTACCGTCACCCGGGTGAAGATCTTTGATTTATTCCCGCATACGGAACACTTCGAGATCCTGACCCTTCTCGCGCGCAAGCATTCAGCCCGGACTTAAGGAAGCCCGGAGCCCCTTCAGCTTCTTTTTCGCCCGGGGGTCGAGCTTCGGGTAATGGAGATCCATGGCGGATAATTTCGCCAGTAGAATCTCCGAGATGAGGATGCGGGCATTCTTTTTATCGTCCCCGGGAACGATGAACCAGGGGTTCGTTTTCGTACTCGTTGATTCAAGGCACTTTTCGTAGGCCCTTTGGTATTCTTTCCAAAAACGCCGTTCCGTGAAATCTCCCTCGTCGATTTTCCACTGACGTTTAGGGTCTTCCAGGCGGGTAAGGAGGCGACGCTTTTGTTCACCCTTGGAGATATGGATAAAGATCTTGATGATCCCGTACCCCTGACGGGAAAGGTAATCCTCGAAATGGACGATATCGCGGTACCGATGCTTCCAGAATTTCGCGTCGGGCGGTGAGGGAAGCCGGGGGGAGTCGAGGATCTCGGGATGGACCCGCGTGAT